>PYEQ01000093.1 GCA_003017785.1 filamentous cyanobacterium CCP5
TCATAGCGCAAATAGGGCAGCTGATACTGTTGGGCCGTGGCGATCGCCAGCTCAGATACCGCCGCCGCAAAGGGATGGGAGGCATCCAGAATGGCGGTAATGGATTCTTGGCCTAAAAAATCTTCAATGGTCTCGGGACTGAGACGACCCACCCGCCGCCGCAGCCAGGGAGAAGCCGCATAGAGCTGGCGGGCAGCGACGGTGGTAACGGTGACGGTACAAGGCACCTGGGCTGCCCCTAGACCCTGGGCAAGGTTAGCACTGTCGCGGGTGCCCCCAATCAGCCACAGCCGCCCTCCGTCTCCACCGGCTACCACTTCACTTTCAGCAGTCGGAACAGCTCATTTTCTCGATGGGAGACAATCCGGGCCCCGCTGGCCTTAACCAGGGGTTTCCAGGTGTCAATCGGCGTCAGGTTGACCTCAGCCCCCAGATAGGTTTCTAGAATGGCCCAGTTTTCTGCCAGGGGCAGATCAGGATTGATCACATCAAACAGAAACAGCCCCTCGGGTTTGAGCACCCGTCTTACCTGGGCCATCACCGTCTCCCAGTAGTCGGGGCCGTAGTAGCAGCTGACCCCGGTGGAGATCACCAAATCGAAAAAATTCTCTTCGTACTCCAGCCGGTGGGCTGGCGCCAGGCGACAGCCTTTGAATAGCTTCGAGTTGAGCTGGGGACCGCGGGAGGTTAGCCCCTGCTGGGCGATCGCGCTGACTTCATGGCCATAAAAAGAAGCATCCCATTCCCGCCAGGGATACACCAAAAAGCCAACACCGCAGCCAATATCGAGGCACTTTTGGCGCTTTTTGGGCTTAGCCAGGTCCCAGAAGTTAGAAGCAATTCGCTGGGCTAGCACGCCGGAAATCCAGTCACTGTAGATGGGCATCGCTTCCACTTCAGGGGGCAGCTCAAAGGCCTTTCCCGAAAACTCCTGGTCATAGCGCAACGCCACCTGACGGATATGAGCCGACCAGGGAGACCCGTCGAGATTTAATCCTGCAGCCACTCTGTCCCCTGAAAACCTGTTTTCTTAATCGGGACTCCGCACTAGACCCCTGAAAAACCGTCTGTTGGTCTACAGCGGCCCCGGAAGCCTGTCGACAGCTTAGCCCTTCAGCGCCCGGTTAAAGTTCTGGCGGTAAGACTTATTCACAGCCAATAGCAGCGGCCACAGCAACGTCAGCTGCAGCTTTCCCTGGTCAAAGTTAGTGCGGTTAAATCCGCTCCAAAATTTCCAGGCCCCGCCGCCGTAGATAAATAGCAACACAACCAGCAGAAGACTCCCCATGAATACTCCAGAATTTTTACGGGTTTAGACTTTCTTTTACAATATCAACGTCAGCTTGCAGTGTGTTAAGCACCTTGATTCTGTGATCATGGCGTTCGACGGCATCGCTTCGGAAGGTGCCGTGGTCTCCCCGGCGGTCAACGACTGTATTCCCATAACCCTGACGGTAGGAGACCCGCAATTCCCAGACTATAAGATCGCTATGTTACCCTCCAGGCAGATTCCCAAGATCCGCCCTTAGGAATACAGTGCACGTTGCGGGACCATAGCTGACTGCCTGTGGTGCTGCTGTTAGCCAGGGCAGCATTGATAGGTTTGGACGCCGTTTACGACTCGATAGAAGCAAGCGCAAGCTCTTACATAGCAGGAAGGAGGACATATGAGAGCAGTACTGATGGCCGGAGGTTCGGGAACCAGGCTGAGACCGTTGACGTGTGATCTACCAAAGCCAATGGTGCCTATCCTCAATCGCCCCATTTCAGAGCACATCATCAATCTGCTCAAGCGTAACGGCATCAACGAAGTCATTGCGACTCTCTATTACTTGCCCGACGTCATGCGGAATTATTTCCAGGATGGCAAGGACTTTGGTGTGCAGATGACCTACGCGGTCGAGGAAGATCAGCCCCTGGGGACTGCTGGCTGCGTTAAGAACGTTTCTGATCTCCTCGATGAGACTTTTATTGTCATCAGCGGTGATAGCGTCACTGATTTTGACCTGAAGGCGGCCCTTCAGTTCCACCGGGAAAAGGGCTCGAAAGCGACCCTGGTGCTAACCCGCGTCCCTAACCCGATTGAGTTTGGGGTGGTGATTACTGACGACGAAAATCGGATCCAGCGCTTCTTGGAGAAGCCTGCCACCAGCGAAATTTTTTCGGACACGGTCAACACCGGCACCTACATTCTTGAACCTGAAGTCCTGGACTACCTGCCGGCTAATCAAGAAACCGACTTCTCTAAAGACCTGTTTCCGCTGCTGCTGGAGAAGGGTGAACCGATGTTTGGCTACGTAGCTGACGGCTACTGGTGCGATGTCGGCCACCTTGACGCCTATCGGGAAGCTCAATATGACGCCCTCCATGGCAAGGTGCTGGTAGATTTTGACTATGAAGAGGTTTCTCCGGGCCTGTATATCGGTCAGAATACCTTTATCGATCCGTCCGCAAAGATCGAAGCGCCAGCGCTGATTGGTAGCAACTGCCGGATTGGCCCGCGCACGACCATCGAAGCTGGCACTGTGATTGGCGACAACGTCACCATTGGGGGGCACGCCGATCTCAAGCGCCCGATTATTTGGAATGGGGCGATCATTGGCGATGAGGCCCAGCTGAGAGCCTGTTGTATTGCCCGTGGCGCTCGAGTTGACCGCCGTGCCCATGTGCTAGAAGGGGCCGTGGTGGGAGCCCTCTCGACGGTGGGTGAAGAAGCACAAATTACCCCCGGTGTCAGGGTATGGCCTAGCAAGCAGATTGAGTCCGGAGCGACCCTAAACATCAACCTGATCTGGGGCAACACCGCCCAGCGTAATCTCTTTGGCCAGCGGGGCGTTACTGGCCTGGCCAATATCGACATTACCCCTGAGTTTGCGGTGAAGCTGGGGGCCGCCTATGGTTCAACCCTCAAACCCGGTGCGAACGTTTCGGTTTCCCGCGATCAGCGCAGTATTTCTCGGATGGTGTCCAGGTCGCTGATCGCTGGCCTGATGTCCGTCGGGGTGAATGTCCAAAATCTGGAGGCAACGGCCATTCCGGTGGCTCGTACGGTGCTGCCAACTCTGAATGTAGCTGGGGGCATTCATGTCCGCATGCACCCCGATCGCACCGACCACATCCTGATTGAGTTCTTTGACGACAAGGGCATTGACATTCCCAAGGGCAAGGAGAAGAAAATCGAGGGGGCCTACTTCAAGGAAGACCTGCGGCGATCGCAGATCCATGAAATTGGCTCAGTGGCCTACCCCAGCCGGGTAATCGACACCTACACCACGGCATTCGAAAAGCACCTCAATGTTTCGGCGGTCAACCACAGCAAAACCAAAGTCGTCATTGACTACGCCTATGCGGTGTCCGGGGCCGTTTTGCCTCAGCTGCTGGGCAAGTTTGGCTGCGATGCCGTCGTTCTAAATGCCAGCCTGCGGCAGGCTGCCCCGTCGACGGCTGAGCGTGAAGGCATGCTGGCCCAGCTCGGCCAGGTGGTTCAGGCGCTGCGGGCTGCCTTCGGCGCTCAGGTCTCCGCCAACGGTGAACAGCTGGTGCTCGTCGATGATGTGGGTACCCCCATTCGTGGCGAAATTCTGACCGCCCTGATGGTCCACATGATGCTCACCAGCCATCCTCGCGGCACCATTGTTGTTCCCGTCCACGCAACGGGAGCCGTAGAACACATCGCCCGCCGCCACGACGGTCAGGTAATTCGCACTAAGGTGAACCCTACTGCCATCATGGAAGCTTGCCAGAAAAACGACAACGTCGTGTTGGGCGGTAGCGCCGACATGGGCTTCATCTTCCCGGAGCTGCACCCTGGCTTTGACGCTATGTTCTGTATCGCCAAGCTGATCGAGCTGCTGACGGTCCAGGAGCGTACCCTGGGCCAGATTTGGTCAGAGCTGCCGCGGGTGTCCCATCGGGAGCAAACCCTGCGCTGCCCCTGGACCGTGAAGGGGGCGCTGATGCGCTATTTAGTAGAAAATCATCCTTCTGAACAGCTAGAGCTGATTGACGGGGTCAAAATTCTAGGAGATAGCTCCGATGACTGGATCCTGGTGCTGCCTGATGCCGGTGAGCCCCTTGTGCATATCTATGCCACCAGCGCCGATCGCGATTGGATTGATGCGAAGCTCAAGGAATACCTGGAGCGGGTACAAAACTTTATTGGCAACGAACAGGGGATTGAGGAAGTCGCCGTATGAACAGCTGCATCTTAATGGCGGACATTGTGCAGGCGCCCCAGCTGCGCTACACGTCTGACAATCAGACCCCGGTCGCTGAATTTATCGTTCAGTTTCCAGGGCTGCGAGATGACGACCCGCCTTCTCAAATGAAAGTGATTGGCTGGGGCAACCTGGCCCAGGAGATTCAAGAGCAATATCGGGAAGGGGAACGGGTACTGTTGGAAGGACGCCTGGGCATGAATACGATTGAGCGTCCCGAAGGGTTCAAAGAGAAGCGGGCAGAAATGACCGTCCAGCGGATCTATAGCCTGGGCCAGCTGAATACCCTGACCATGGCTGCCGAGCCGCCGGAGGCGGTGGCCGCTGCTGCTGCCGGGCAGATTCCCAGCCATAGTCCCCCGACCCCTGCTACCAAGGCAACGCCGGCGGCGGCCTCGACCCCCGAGGCTGAACCCGACTACGACGACATTCCGTTCTAACTGGCATCGGGTAACGGATGATGGATGGCGTCTGGCCGCTGCTGGGCGCCATTGGATTTTAGGGGCCGCTGCTATGGCTGAGGAATTGGCTGCTCATCCCTGCCAGCGCAGGCTTGGAGTTCCTGCCAGCCATTGATGGCCGGTTCTAACTCCACCTGAAACACCTGGGCAAAGGCGTTGGCCACGGCCAGTCGCATTGGCTCAAGGGTTATCCCTGGGACGAACTGGGCGATCGCCCCGACTGGGCGATCGGCAATCCCGCAGGGGACGATAGCCTCAAACCCTGCCAGATCTGGACAGACATTGATCGCAAAGCCATGCATCGTAATCCAGCGGCTGACCTTGATCCCGATGGCGGCTACCTTGTATCCGTCGACCCAGACGCCGGTGAGCCCTGGAATGCGAGTGCTGGTAATGTTCCAGGTCCGCAGGGCGACGATGATCACCTCCTCTAGCTGACGTAGGTACCAGTGCAAATCTCTTTGGTAACTGCTCAGATCTAGCACTGGATAGCCCACGAGCTGTCCTGGACAGTGATAGGTGACCTCACCGCCCCGCTCGGTTCGAATCAGCTTAGGTTGGCTGCCCCCCGGCACAAATTTTACGAATTCGGCAGCGGATCCCCGGCCCAGGGTGTACACCGGGGGGTGCTCGAGCAGCAGCAGCAGATCGCCCCCCTGCCCGCGCTTACGGTTTGCGACTAGGCGCTGCTGGAGCCGATGGGTTTGCTCATAGTCCAGCCGCGGTAGCTGATATAGGCGACAGGTTTGGCGATGCTTACCAAATGACATGAATAGATATCAAATGAAATATTCTTTGGGCAGATGTATAAATCGATATTTCTGGTGGGCTTAGGCGATCGCTCACCTGAGAGAATCCACTGAAATCTAAATTAAATCGGCTATTTGCAATCAAGATTTATCAACGGATGCAAAGGATCTTAAAGCAAACTGTTGTCCAAAATACAAGATGCTAGGTTTAAAGCATAGAAAACTTCCAGGAGGCCGCTCTATGAAGCTCGTTATCCAAGGCAAAAATATCGAGATCACAGAAGCCATTAACGACTATGTAGACCAAAAGATTTCTAAAGCGGTTAGCCACTTCAAGCATCTGATCAACGAAGTTGACGTTAATCTCTCAGTTGCGCCCCATCATCGCATCAGCCCCAAGCAATCTGCAGAGGTTACTTTATATGTAAATGGAGCCATTGTCAGAGCGGAAGAAAGCAGCGAAAATCTCTACGCCAGTATTGATTTAGTAGCCAATAAAATTAGTCGCCAGCTCAGGAAATACAAGGAAAAGCGCCAGGCCAAAAAACACACGACAACCAAGCCAGGTGAGATGCTGATGAATCGTCAAGCGGCTTCAGATGTATCTGCGGTTCTCCAGACGCGGGAACCCAAGCTGCCCGAGGAAGTCGTGCGGACCAAGTACTTTGCCATGCCCCCGATGAGCGTTACAGAAGCCCTAGAGCAGCTTCAGCTGGTGGATCATGATTTCTACATGTTCTTGAATGTAGAAACCGAAGAGATTAATGTGATCTATGAGCGCAACCATGGTGGCTATGGGATTATCCAACCCCGTCGGGTCAATCATGGCAATACAAATGGCACCCACAATCACCATGGTCAGTCTGCAGAAATGCTATCTGTTAGCTAGATCGATGGCAGGCCATTAAATCGCCTATCTCTGCATCAAAGTCCTGGTTTAAAGACTCAAGTCTTTCCCAAAGTCTCAGGTTTTCCTGATTGTATGACCAGGAACCTGGGACTTTTTTAGAAACGCTTTGAGGCGATCTTTGGAGTCGGTTTGTGGGCCCGTGTCGGTCGATAACCCAGCCGGTAAGTCTATCTGCTGGAATAGACTGCCAGTTATGTTCAAGCTGCTTAAGCCGCCTGATTAAGCAGCGCATCTAGGTCGCTGTTGTGCTCTAGTTCATACAGACTGTCACAGCCGCCAATGGGACGATCATCAATGAAAATTTGCGGTAGCGATCGCCGCCCCTCTGCCCTATCGGCCATCTTTTCCCTGGCTTCAGCGTCACCGTCAATGCAGTATTCAACATAGTCAACGCCCTTTTGATCTAGCAAAGACTTAGCTCGAATACAAAAAGGACAGCTGCTCCAGGTATAGATTTCTACCTTTGCCATTTTTAACCCCCAATGCTTTAGTATTTCTTCACATTTTAACGGGTTTTGAACGCCCCCTGCAGCCCTGGCTCCTAGTCCACCTCATATCGCTGGCCATCTACCTCGACCCAGTCGCCGATGGCTAGTTTGCGCCCACGGCGATTTTCTACCTCTCCGTTGACAGAGACAAAACCCTCCTGTATCAGCATTTTGGCTTGGCCACCCGTCGCTACAATTTGCCTGAGCTTCAGGAACTGATCTAGCTTGATGTGGGGATTACTATGAACATCCATAGAAAGTCTTAAAACCTGTCTTACTCTAGAAAGCTTAAACTTTGAACAGGTGAGATACGGTTGTAGCTAGTCACCATTCTGCCCATGGCCTCCGCCGACCGCGACCTCCTTAGGGAACTGCGCCACAAAAATCAGCAGCTTCAGCGCTTTCGTGCTTCCCTCAGCCGCGAACTTCAGTCCGATTTAGACCGCTATGACTGGAGCCTGATCCATAAGGCAGGACATCGTGGCTTGCCGCTGATCACCCTGCGGTTGCCGGGGCGGGTCATACTTAGCGATCCTTTTTTGGTAGAACTAGCGGGGCAAGCAGAAAGTACCTGGGGACCAGTGGACTTCGCCCTCTTCTCGGGTGAGTCGGATGTTCCAGTTAGGGTGCTGAGCCAAACTCTACTCGATCAGCGCTGGCACTGGCACGAATAGCAGATAGGTACGACGCAGGGGGGATTTAGCCCAGACAGGTAGATAGATTTAGGGGTAGGCGAATGATAAACTCGGCCCCCCGTTCTAAGTCTGGGTTTGCCTGCAGCTGTCCACAATGTCTTTCGGTCACGATTTGCCGAGAAATTGCCAGACCCAGCCCGGTTCCCTGGCCAACGGGCTTAGTCGTATAAAAATAGTCAAACAGTTTGGATAGATCCTGGGACTTCAAGCCAATGCCGCTGTCGCGGATGCGAATCTCGACTTCGTCTGGCTGGATGAGCATTGTACTAATCCAAATTTTTGCTGGTAGGCCAGGCTGGTTATTGTTGCTGAGACTCAGCGGGTAGGCTTCTTTGACGGCATCGATGGCGTTGGACAGGAGATTCATAAATACCTGATTGAGCTGAGCGGGATAGCATTCAACCTCTGGAAGGTTGCCATAGTCTTTAATGATTTCGATAGCAGGAAATGTATCATCGGGTTTGAGGCGGTGCCCTAAAAGCAAGAGGGTACTATCGAGGCCTTCGTGAATATTGACCGCCTTGATGTCCGCTTCGTCGAGGCGAGAAAAATTTCGCAGGGAAAGCACGATATTACGAATACGCTCTGCGCCAACTTTCATCGACCCTAAAATCTTAGGCAAATCCTGACGGATGAAGTCGTAGTCGATCACTGCTGAATCATCCGCTAGCGGAGGGGACTGACTGGAATCGATGGATGAGTGGGCATCAGTCAGCGCCAGTAAATCCGATACATACTCATCGACGTAGGCGAGATTGCCGTAAATGAAATTGACTGGGTTATTAATTTCATGGGCGATGCCAGCTACGAACTGCCCTAGGCTAGCCATCTTTTCACGCTGGATCAGCTGGGCTTGGGATTGCTTTAATTCTTTCAGGGTTTGATTGAGCTGGATGGACTGATTTTCGATCGTTTGCACGTAGTCTGCCTGCTTGAGTGCAACGCCGAGCTGCTCGGCGACATTCACTAAAAGCTGGACTTCGGTTTCGTCCCACTGTCGAGGCCCAGAATTTTGATAGGCCGCTAACAATCCCCAGAGCTTCTGATCGATGTATATGGCGATAATCGAATAAGCCCGTACGTGATAGCTTTCTAAAAAGTTGATGTAGCACTGGCTAAATCCAGCACCGTAGATGTCTGGGCAGACTCGGAAAATTTCTCCCTCGGCAAAAGCACCTCCCTGGGTGTCGACGAGATGGGTATCGGTAGCCTTGGTGGAATCGAGCAGGCTGAGGCTACAGGCACTCACGTTTTGGCCAATTTGATCGTTGGTTGTCTGAAGATCTAGCAGTGACGCCCATTGGGGATTAACTGTTTCGTATAGAAACTGACCGCTCCAATCCTCATTGAAACGATAGATGTTGACTCGGTCGGCCTTTAATACTTTGTAAACCTCGTCAGTGGCTGTTTGGCAGATTTCAGAGAAGTCCAGAGATCGACGAATCTTGCTGATAATCTTGACTAAGCTCTTTTGGAGCATTAAAGCTCCTGCTTGGGCTTGAGCCTGTGTACTTCGAAATTTACCTTTTTCTAAAATATCCGTATTCTGCATGGCGATCGCTAGGTGGTCAGTCGTCAATAACAGGAAGTTGAAGTTTCAGGTCTAAGTGTTCCCAAAAAATTGCATCAGCCGCTATTCACGGTGAGTGATTTTATTCACGGCTAAAGCGCTGTGAAATCCCTGTGGAGTACAAGTTTATCTAGATAGCAATAGCTAGCCGTCCATGCCCGCAATTAATTTGGGATGCAAATATGCTCATGCATTCAACAGTCTATTAGCTGCAAGCGGCAGTTGTGGGTGAAGGAAAATGTCGACCTCAAAAATCTTTTTAGATCAGCATTTTGTACAGATATTTATCCCATGTCACTGGCGTCGATGGGCCACTAGCCTGAGACTAAAGAATAAAAAATAGAGATTTATGTAAATGAGCTTTTCGATCAGCCAAAAAATCTGCTTGCACACATCAACGGAATGCTAGCCACAAATACCCAATCTTTAGTATCTAGGAAGAGTATCTGGGAAGGCACCAGAAAATCCTTGAGGTCATGGGTACAGCTGCAGAGCTTTGAAAGCTAATTCAAACTAATAATTAATTAACACCACATCATCATAATTGATGCCCTTGGCCCTAAAAATCATCCGAATGACAGAGGTTTTTGAGGGTGTTCGCCGGCGAGTTCAAGCGATTTAGCGGTTGACACCCAGGTTAATGATTAGCAGGCATAGGCTGAATGACCCTTGATCCTGTTTGACGGACCTGATTGCCACCATAAACCCAGCTTTAAACCGGCTGAGGTTACCTGGGTTGCTACGATAGTTGGATGCAAACGCTGACCATTGTTCGACCGGACGACTGGCACCTGCATCTGCGGGATGGGGCTGCTCTGCAGGCCGTGCTTCCCTATACGGTGCGGCAGTTTGCTCGGGCCATCGTGATGCCAAATCTAAAGCCCCCGGTGCGAACTGTGGCAGACGCGGCAGCTTACCGAGATCGGATCTTGGCGGCCATTCCGCCAGGGCAGCAGTTCGAGCCGCTGATGACCCTTTATCTGACGGACAAGACTTCCCCCGAGGAGGTGATCGCCGCTAAGCAGGCTGAGTTTGTTAAAGCGGTGAAATACTATCCGGCAGGAGCCACGACTAACTCGGACTCCGGGGTCACGGATATTCGCAAGTGCGATCGCGTCTTTGCCGCGATGGAACAGGTGGGCATGCCGTTGCTGCTCCACGGGGAAGTGACCGATAGTGCGGTAGATATGTTCGACCGGGAGCGGGTGTTCATTGAGCAGCACCTGATGCCTCTGAAGCAGCGCTTTCCCAAGCTGCGGGTGGTGCTGGAGCACATTACCACCTCGGACGCGGTGGAGTATGTGTTGGCGACCGATGCGATCGGCGCGACGATTACGCCCCAGCACCTGCTGTTTAGCCGCAACATTCTGTTTCAGGGGGGGCTGCGGCCCCACTATTACTGCCTGCCGATTTTGAAGCGAGAAACCCATCGCCAGGCCCTGCTGAAAGCGGCCACCTCTGGGAATCCCAAGTTTTTTCTGGGCACCGATAGCGCCCCCCATCCTCGCAATGGTAAGGAAAATGCCTGCGGCTGCGCCGGATGCTTTTCCGCCCTCCATGCCCTGGAGCTATATGCAGAGGCGTTTGAGAGTGTGGGGGCTCTTGAGAAATTAGAAGCCTTCGCTAGCTTTTACGGCCCCGATTTCTATCAGCTGCCTCGCAATCGTGAACAAATCACCCTGACTAAAACCCCCTGGCGGGTTCCGGAACAGCTGCCCTTTGGGGAGTCGACCCTGGTGCCGCTGCGGGCCGGGGAAGAACTGCTATGGCAAGTTAGCTAGCAGAGAGAACCATGTGCTGGAATGGGCAGGCATCGGCGACGTTAGCAACCCTAGGCTTTGCCAGTACGGCCTACGTCGCCATTAAAGGAGAAGATCCCAAGCTTTGGGTGCCTCTGGTCTACTTTTCCCTAATGGAAGCATTGCAAGCGGCGACTTACACTGTCATCGATCGCTGCGGCCTCCCGCTGAACCAAGTTTTAACGCTGCTCGGCTACGTCCACATTGCCTTTCAACCCTTTTTCATCAATGCCTGTTCGATGCACTTCATCCCCGGAGAGATCCATCGACGGATTCGACCCTTTGTCTATGGC
>PYEQ01000094.1 GCA_003017785.1 filamentous cyanobacterium CCP5
CACGCCCTAGTCCAGGCGATGCGGGGGATGACCCTGAAGCAGGCCCGCAAAGTCATCGCCTACGCCTCGTTAGATGACAGCAAGCTCTGCGCCGCCGATGTCAAAAACGTGATCGAACGCAAGGCTCAGGTTATCCACGAAGCCGGACTGCTGGACTACTTCCCCCCCGAAACCAACCTGGCCCAGCTCGGCGGCTTCGACGGCCTCAAGACCTGGCTGGCCTACGCCAAGGTCGGTTTCACTCCCCAGGCCCGCCAGTTCAACCTACCCGCCCCCAAGGGGATTTTGATTGTCGGCATCCAGGGCTGCGGCAAGTCCCTGGCCGCCAAGACCATCGCCCGCCATTGGAGCCTGCCCCTGCTGAAGCTGGATGCGGGTCGCCTCTACGACAAGTACATCGGCGAGTCGGACAAAAACTTCCGTCGCGCCGTCACCCTGGCGGAAACCATGGCCCCCTGCATTTTGTGGATCGACGAAATCGAGAAAAGCATGGGCCAGGGCGGTGGCGATGCCGACGGGGGCCTCAGTCGGCGGCTGTTTGGCTACTTCCTCACCTGGCTCCAGGAAAAATCCAGCGACATTTTCGTGGTCGCCACCGCCAACGACCTGTCGATTATTCCGCCTGAGCTGCTACGCAAAGGCCGCTTCGACGAGATTTTCTTTGTTGATCTGCCCGAAGCTCAAGAGCGGGCCGACATCCTGAATATTCACCTCAGCCGCCACCAGCAAGACCCCAAAACCTTTGACCTGGCGGCCCTGGTGCAGGTCACCGATGGCTTCAGCGGAGCTGAAATTGAGCAGATGATCATCACCGCCATCTACCGAGCCCTGTACGAGCAGCGCCCAGTGGATACCGCCCTGCTGGTGGAAGAAACCAAGCGCACCGTGCCCCTGTCGGTGAGCCGCCGGGAAGATATTCAGAGATTGCGGGCGATCGCCCAGGAGCGGTTTGTGGGGGTCAAGTAAGCAGGCTGATCGATTGGGAAATCTTCCGCTCACAGCTCCCATTGCTCACCCAGCTAATGGCTCCATCGACCTAACACGCCTTTTGCTATAAGCGCCCTAAGCGCTGCGAGTCAGAGCCATGGACCCAGCCAGCTCGCCTTGGCAGACGGTGACTCGGCCATTTTTAATCACATATTTTCTGGGCGGTTGAGTCGCTACAGCGGCAGGCACAGAGCTCGCTGCCACCACGATGAAATCAGCAGCAGCGCCAACGGTGAAGCTGGGAATGGCCCCCTGAATCACCCCGGCCCCACCGGCAGTCACGATCTTGAAAGCCGTTGACAGGTCAGCATCGGTGCGAAAATCCGACCGGTAGGCAATCAGGGATGCCCGCTCTAGCATGTCGGCCTTGCTGAAGGGACACCAGGCATTGCGGACATCATCAGAGCCAGAAAAAATCGTAATCCCAGCCTCACACAATAGCGGAATCGGAGGGAAGGCTAAACGCCCAGGGGCCGTCGTCATAATCGCAATATTCGCCCTAGCGAGATGCTCGGCGGTGGCTCTGGCGAGCTCTGTAGCTACCATGCCTAAGCAGTAGGCATGACTAACCGCAACATGTCCCTGCATGCCTAAGGCTTCGGTGCGTTGAATCACCTGCTCTAGCTCGAAAATCCCCAACTCGCCTGGATCGTGCAAGTGAATGTCAATGTTCACTCCATGGTTTTCGGCCAGCTGAAAAACCGCATCTAGATGGCCCTGAATATCGTTATCTATCCCCGCTGGGTCGAGACCCCCCACCAGGTCGGCTCCCGCTGTGAGCGCCTGATCGAGCAATGCCACGGTGCCTGGACAAGACATCAACCCGCTTTGAGGAAACGCCACAATCTGGATGTCGATGTAGTCCCGGTACCGCTCTCGTACGTGTAGAATTCCCTCCAGGTTGCGCAGCCCGACCTCGGGATGAATATCCACATGGGTGCGCATTTGGGTGGTGCCGTGGGCGATCGCCTGCTCTAGCAGATGGGCGGCCCGCTGCTCAACCGGAACGGTTACGGTCTTGAGTAGCTGCTTTTCGATTTCCACCCGCTGTTTGACAGAATCGCCGGGAATATGAGGGTGCCAAGCCGCACCCCAAAAGGTTTTATCCAGATGGATATGCCCATCCACGAGCCCCGGACAAAGCAAATCCCCCTGCAGATCGAGCACCGCTTTGGCCTCCCCCAGATTCACCTCTGGGGGAGAAATCTGATGAATCTTACCGGCTTTGACCGCGATCTGAGCCAGGGAACCGTCGGGGAGTAGGGCCTGTCGAATGAGTAAATCCAGGGTGTGCATTCCGATTGCTGCTGATGGATGGCTGTGAATTCCAGAAAGGTCCGTCGTCCCTTCGCGACGGTCGTTAGGCATCGGGACGGAGCTGACCGAGGGAGGCGGGGGCCCCCACGGACGATCGCACGGAAGAACAGGTTGCCACCATGATCACTAGGGTCAGGAGGTAAGGCATCGCGTTGAAAACGTAGTAGTAGCCTTCGATGCCCACCGACTGCAAAGCGGGACCTAAGCCCTGGGTGCCGCCAAAGAGCAGGGCGGCCAGGAGGCACTGCAGCGGGTTCCAACGGGCAAAAATCACCAGGGCGACCGCTAACAGCCCCTGACCGCTGGAAATATTTTCATTCCAACTACCGGGAAAGTAGAGCGACAGATAGGCTCCCGCGATCCCTGCCAGCCCAGCCCCAACCATGATGCAGGCGGTTTGGGTACGGGCCACGGAAAAGCCCATGGCCTTGGCTGCCGTCGGGCTTTCCCCCACGGCTCTAATGATCAGGCCCCATCGAGTCGATTTAAAGAACCACTGCAGCGTGAAGGTGATCGCGATACCGATCAGCAGTAGCGGACTCACCCGCAGGGCCGACTGCACCGCTGGCAAATCGCTCCAGTCCCCCCAGTGGAGGGCGGGTAGCTGGGGAGCGATCGGCTGAATGTAAGGCTTACCCAGATAGTTGGCCAGGCCACCGCCAAAGATCATCATGGCGATGCCCACCGAGATGTCGTTTACCTGGCGCTGCTGCACGAGCCAGGCGTGGAGCGCGCCCAGTACCAGCCCTGCGCCCCCAGCACTCAAAACCCCAACCCAGGGAGAACCGCTGTGATAGGACAGGGCGTAGCCGGTCACAGCCCCGAGCAGCAAACTGCCTTCGAGGCCGAGGTTGATCTTGCCGCTTTTTTCGGTCAGGCATTCTCCCAGGCTGACGAATAGAAACGGCACGCTGCCGCGCAATAAGCCACCTAAAATCGCCAGGGGAATCCCCCACCAGCCAAGGCTATCGGGTGTCATAGGGACAAGTCTCCTCTAGAAGATGGGGGTGATGAGGTAGCTGGAGCTAAAACCGGTGAATGGCTCACCCGTGGAAAGTCGTCATCAACCAGTCGAGGCTCCTGCAACCAGGGAATTTGCCCGTACAGAGACTCGCTATAGAGGATGACGAGAAAAATTAGGCCTTGCAGCACCATAACCGTGGCATCTGGCATCTCTAGGGCCCGCTGTAAAAGGCTGCCGCTGGCTAAAATGCCGCCGAGCAATATTGCCACTAGAACCACCGTGAGGGGATTTTGCTTGGCGACAAAGGCCACCAGAATGCTGCTGTAGCCGTAATTAGCATGGAGAGCGCCATTGGCTCGACCGTGAATGGCGGCCACTTCTACCATGCCCGCTAGGCCCGCGCAGGAACCCGCCAGGAAGCATATGGCCAGGGTCAGCTTCCCCGTTGCCAGTCCGACGATGCGAGCGGCCCGACGATTGCCCCCGACGGTGCGCACCGCAAACCCAAAGGTGGTGCGCTGGATCAGCAAATGGGCGATCGCACAGGCCGCTAGGCCATACAGCAGGCCGTAATGCACCCGCGACGGGGGCAGATTACCGAGTCTGAGGGGATCGGGAAGCGGAAAAGTAGACGGCTGATTGAGGGAACTGGGATCCCGCCAGGGGCCTTCCACCATGTGGCTCAGAAAGGCGATCGCCAGGTAGTTCATCAACAGGCTGCTGATGGTTTCATTGACGCCCCGAAAGTGGCGCAAAGCGCCGATCAGCATAATCCATAGCCCACCTGCCATCACGCCCGCTAATGCCATGGCCAGCAGTCCTAGGGAGGTCGGTGCTGCGGCTAATTGAATACCCGTGATCGCCGCGAATAGCCCTCCTAACACCAAGGCTCCTTCGTTACCGATCACAATCAGACCCAGGCGGGCGGGCAGGACGGTGCAGAGGGCGCTCAGCATTAAAGGAGCGGCGCGGAGCAGGGTGTTCTGCCAGGCAAACCAAGAGCCAAAGGCGGCTTGGTAAATTGCCCCATAGACGGCCAAGGGATTGTAGCCTTCTAACGCGCATAGGCCGCCGAATAACAGCAAGGCTACCAGCAACGCTCCCACTGGAATACACAGGCTTTCTAACCGCGATCGCCAGCGCTGGTGCAGATGATTTGGCCAAGCCATCCTCATTAGCTGGTAATTTCGCCAACTACGCCCTCGACCAGCCAGTCCATTTTCTCCAGTTCGGGATTGCCGGGCTTGTATTCGGTGCCCGCCGGAATCACGATGGCCCCAGTGTTATCCTTGATTTCGCCCTTATAGACCACTAAAGAGCCATCCATTAGGCCGGCCTTGGCCTGCTCTGCCTCGGTTTTAGCCGCTTCGCTGACCGGGGCACCGTAGGGAGAAAGTTTGACAAAGTTATCGCTTAAGCCCCCCAGGTACAGATGGGGAATCCCGCCGTTCATCAGGGTTTTGCCTTCCTGGATCATCTTGGCGTAGCTGGTGTAAACTCCGGTCCAGTCCCATTCCGCCCCGGTTAAATACCCCTTCGGTGCAACGGCGGACTGGTTAACCCCGTTGCCGCTGCAAAAGATCCCCCGTTTCTCGGCAGTTTCCATCACCACCTTGGCGTTATCGACGTTGCAGGTGATCACGTCAATGCCCTGATCGGCCATGCTGTTTACCGCTTCCGCCTCTTTCACGGGATCGCTCCATTCGCCCGTGACAATTAGCTGAGTAGTGGCCTCGGGATTCACCGATCGCGCCCCCAGCATCCAGCTATTCAGGGTACGCACAATCCGCGGAATCGGCTTCGCCATCACAAAGCCCATTTGCCCCGCCTTAGAGGCGTGGGCGGCGGCGATGCCTGCCACATAGTAGGCCTCATCAATGAAACCGAAGTAGCTGCCCACGTTGTTGGGATGCTTCCCCTCTTCGAACAAGGTGCCGCAGTGCAAGAACTGCACCTCGGGGAATTCCTCCGCCAGCTCCAGAATGTAGGGGTCAAAGTAGCCAAAGGAGGTGGGGAAGAGCACGGTGGCTCCATCCTGCACAATCATGCTACGCATGGTTTCGGCGGCAGCGGAGGTTTCCGGCACATTCGCTTCTTCGACAACTTTGATTCCCGGCAGGCTCATGATGCCAGCAGCCCCTTCCGCATGGGCCTGGTTCCAGCCATAGTCATCTTTGGGGCCAACATAGAGAATCCCGATCACCAGGGGCGAGTCTGAGGGGGCAGATGCTGCAGATGAATCCGTCGCTTCAGCGTCTGGGGTCGGCTGACGGGAGCAGCTGGTCCAAAACTGGGAGGTGGCACCAAAGGCACCAGCGGCCAGCAAACCGCGAATCATGTGGCGACGAGACAGGGGCAGGCGGGGATGAGAAGGCATGGCTCAAGCTTCCTGAGTGCGGTGTAAGACAAGGTCGAAAACGTGACTGTCATTATCTGGGGGGAGGCTAAGGCTGTCGATACCGAACCTTCCAGGACTTTGCCGTGAATTTTTGTCTCAAAGTTCCAGGTTTGTTCCAGGTGATCGGCACGGTTAAGAGGCTCACAGTAGGATGCAATCTGCTGGTTTTACTCTGTGGCTTAACGTAGATGCTCAGCCGCGATCGCGATTCCCATGTCCGCTCTGACTCAGACGTGATAGCCTTTGCCGAGGCCTTGGTCAGTGCTGAAACGGGCAGTAGCTTGAGCCCGCCAGAATGCGCCCTGTTGCAAGTAGCCTGGTCAGGAGAACGCCAAAACTATGACCAGATTGCGATCGCCTGTGGCTACTCAGCCCACTATTTGCGGAAACACGTGGGGCCGCAACTGTGGCAGACCCTATCGAAGGCCCTGGGAGAAAAAGTTACTAAGTTAAATGCCCACGCTGTCTTGGAGCGTCATTTGGCAGGCGCTGGGGTACCAGCCCCGCGCTCCGTCGATGACACTCGGCTTGCAGGGGAACTGGAAGATACGACGCCCCCTAGATCTGCCTCGATGGTCTCCCCAACCTTACGGAGCGTTTACCAGGATTGGGGGGAAGCGCGGGATGTCGATATTTTCTATGGCCGTCAGTCAGAACTATCGACCCTGTGGCAGTGGATCGCCACCGATCGCTGTCGGCTGATTGGCATTTTTGGGGTGGGCGGCATTGGCAAAACCCATTTTTCCGTGAAGCTGGCCCGTCAACTGGCTGAGGCCGTCACCGGGCACGCCAGCGTGCCCTTGCCGCTGTTTGACGTGGTGATCTGGCGATCACTGCGCAATGGGCTTCCCCTAGCGGATCTGTTAGCCAGCCTGTTGCAGACCTTTACCCGAATCAGCTGGTCCCATCGAGACATCGCCATTGATGACCAGCTAGAACAGGTGATGACACTCCTCACCACCCACCGCTGCCTGCTGGTTTTAGACAATACGGAAACCCTTTTGCAGGAGGGGGAATGGGCCGGACAGTACCGTCCTGGCTATGAGAACTACGGGCAGTTCTTTAATCGCATGGGGGAAACGGCCCATCAAAGCTGCCTGCTGCTCAACGGTCGGGAAAAACCCCGGGAATTCACGGTGCTAGAAGGGGCCGAGATGCCAGTGCGATCGCTCTATCTCAAAGGCGTTTCGGCCCAGACCGGCCATCAGCTCTTGCAAGCCAAAGGGGTCACCGCCCCGTTCTCCACCGATCTCGCTGAGCTGATTCAACGTTACGGAGGCAATCCCCTGGCCCTCAAGATGGTTTCGACGACGGTGCAAGACCTCTTCGATGGGGATATTGCCGCTTTTCTGCACCAAAACATCATGGTGGTCGAAGCCATCGATGAGCTGTTAGAGCAACACTTCGATCGCCTCACCGCCTTAGAGCAGACGATTCTTTACTGGTTAGCCATTGCCCGCGAACCGATATCCCTCCGGGATTTATGCCAAGATCTGGTGGATGCCCCGAGTCAGCGCACCATTCTGACCGCGCTGAATTCCTTGGGGCAGCGATCGCTGATTGAGCGCCATCAGGGACAGTTCAGCATTCAGCCGGTAATTATGGAGTACCTGACCGAGCGACTGGTCAACCAAGCCTGCCGAGAGATGGTGCAGACCCAGGAGCCCCAGATCCTCACCACCCATGCCCTGATCAAGGCTCAGGCCAAAGACTATGTGCGCGAGGGCCAGATTCGTCTGATTCTCCAGCCCATGCTCAACCATTTGCAGGCTGAGTTTAAGACATCATCATTGATTGCCGACCATTTGATGGCCATGCTGCGCTGGCAGCAGGCGCACCTGCCCCTCGCCCCCGGATATTTAGCCGGCAACATTCTCAATCTGTTGATTCAGATGGGGGTTGATGTCAGCGGCTATGACTTTTCTGCCTTAATCATTTGGCAGGCCTATTTAGAAGGGGCCAACCTCAGAGGGGTGAACTTTTCCCAGGCTGATCTCTCCCGTTCCGTGCTGCCGGAAACCTTTGCCAGCACCCTCTCAGTGGCCTTTAGCCCCGATGGTAGCCACTTCGCCACGGCCACAACGGACAACGACATCTGTCTATGGCAGACCGCCGACGGCACCAAACGAATGATCTATCAGGGGCACACGGGCTGGGTCCATGCGGTCAGCTTTAACCCCGACGGGTCGATGCTAGCCAGCGGCAGCGAAGACCACACAATTCGCCTCTGGCAGGTGCAAACCGGGCAGTGTTTGGCGACCCTGAGGGGGCACCACAACTGGGTGTGGTCCGTGGCCTTCAGTGCCGATGGTCGCTACCTGGCGAGCAGCAGCAACGACCACACAATCCGCCTGTGGGAGGTGGCTACCGGAACCTGTCTGCGAGTCCTGGCCGGTCATCAAAACTGGGTGTGGTCGGTGGCCTTTAGCCCCGATACCCGCTGGTTAGTCAGCGGCAGTAACGACCAAACCCTCAAGCTCTGGGAGCTGCCGTCGGGCCACATCCACCAAACCCTGCTGGGACACACCGATTGGGTCCAGTCGGTGGCCTTTGCCCCCGATGGCCAGCGGATCGCCAGCGGCAGCCGCGATCGCTGCATCAAGCTGTGGGAAGCAGCCACCGGCTCCTGCCTGATGACCCTCGAAGGGCATACCAACTGGGTACAGTCAGTGGCCTTTAGCCCGGATGGTCGGCTATTGGCCAGCGCCAGCAACGACCAAACCGTCAAGCTCTGGCAGATCAGCAGCGGCGAGTGCCTACAAACTCTACAGTGCTCGATTCAAGATATTTGGTCTGTGGCCTTTAGCCCCAACGGTCGCCAGTTGATTCTGGGGGGTAGCGACCAAACCGTGCAGCTCTGGGAAGTCCAAACCGGGCAATGCACTAAGCGACTGCGGGGCTACATCAACGGCATTCTCTGCTTGGCCTTTAGCACCGATGGTCAAACCTTGGTGACTGGAGGCTGCGATCACAGCGTCCGCCTCTGGAACCTGGCCGCTGATCAACCGGTCCGCACACTGACCGGCCACACCAGCTGGGTGCGATCGGTGGCCTGCAGCCCTACCCAAAACCTCCTGGCCAGCGGCAGCAGCGACCACACCATACGCCTATGGGATAGCAGTTCAGGGCAATGCCTAAGAACATTGCAGGGGCATATCAGCTGGGTGCGATCGGTGGCCTTTAGCCCGGATGGATTGACGCTGGCGAGTGGAAGTACTGACCACACGGTGCGGCTCTGGTCGGTGCAAACCGGCGAATGCCTACATCTACTCCGAGCCCATACCCACTGGGTGCGATGCGTGACGTTCTCGCCAAACTCAGCCAGACCGCTGATCGCCAGCAGCGGCGATGATCAGACGATTTGCATTTGGGACAGCACAACAGGGGAATGTCTACGGGTTCTTACAGGCCACACCAGCGGCATCTGGTCAGTCGCCTTCAGCCCGGACGGCCAGATGCTCGTCAGTGGCGGTGATGACCAAGTCGTTAAACTCTGGCAGGTGGCAACGGGGCAGTGTTTATCCACCTTAAGCGGCCATACCCACTGGATTCAGTCAGTGGCCTTTAGTCCAGACGGCCAGTGGATCGCCAGCGGCAGCAACGACCAAACCATTCGCCTCTGGGAGGTGAGCACCGGCAGCTGTCTACATACCCTGCAAAGCCATCGCCATCGCATCTGGAGCGTGGCGTTTAGCCCCCTACCGTCACCATCCTCTCCAGGATCACTGGTTAGCGCTAGCGAAGATGGCACAATCTGCCTCTGGGATATCGCGACGGGGCAGTGTCAACGAGTGCTGAGCGTGCCTCGCCTGTGTGAAGGGATGAATATCTGGGGAGCCCAAGGCTTAACTCTCGCTCAAACATTCACCTTAGAACTACTAGGGGCCGTTCAGACCCATCCCCCCTCCCATGAGCCATGAACCGACAATGGTGAAGGGAGTAACAGTAACCAGTTGGTATCCGCGATACCCGGTGAGCATGTGACTCGCCCCTGTTGTTGCCCTGGCTTGAGCGCATAGCAGCGCTCTCCAGTGGGTGCGTAACCGTCGCCATAGGTATCGCGCTCATCCATCCCTGATTCATCGACGTAGCCCCAGTGAGGGTCCCTTCCGACTGGATGCCTGACAGCAGTACCGGAAAGCCCGGTGACATCAGGAAACGAGCCCGCTAATTGCAAGGCTAAAGTCACCAAACACCAGCCGAAGCATGCATATCAAGCTCACTCTATCTTCATAGCCAACTGCTCGACTATCTGCATCAACCCAGCCTTTACCATGACCTTCGCCATCTCAAAACCCTGGCTTGGATGGTGACGGCGTTGATGTTTTGAGGACCATTACTAGTCTTCTCTAGAAGGCCAGAGGGCAGCTTAAATCAACTGTCTACTTTTTTGAGCCAAGCTCAGACGCCATGAAAAAAGCGTACGGTGATTCACCGTACGCTCACACTGCTCCAGCTACAGCGCTGTTTTTCAGCTGTCGAACTTAGAGAATAGTTCGGTCCTAGATGACCTGATGCTTTTCCTGCTCAAGCAGTTCGACAAGCCGATTATTGCCTTGCTCCCGAGCCACGGTGAGACGCTGCTCGATGGAACGCCGAATGTTCTCCCGATGGGCTCGAGCCGCCTCCTGCACGAGCTGACGCCGAGCTGCCATAGTAGGGCTTGCATTAGCCTGGGTGCGCTTGGGCATCGCCATAACATAGGCCGACTGCCCCGCTATAGGTTCTCGCTGGCCTTGGGTATTGGTTTGATACTGGCTGCCCCGATATTGAAATCTTCCCACGGGCTGAGGGAATGGCACGTGTCGGACATAGGAGAAGTTCACAGGACGTCCCCGGTAGTTGCCCAGGATTTCGCCCTCTGTGACTTCGAGGGAAGGGGGGTTGTAATCGTACTGGACTCCGCGATAGCAAAGTTTCATGGATCGCCTCCGTTAACCGGTTTCTAGATGGTTTAATGAGTGCGTTCCTTCGGGCGCAACGGCCCTACTTCCGTCTCAACAACCGGCATAGCGGCTCGAGATGAACGAATTCAGTTCTGTAACCAATTTAACAAATTTACTGAATTGTCAGCACTTGATGAACATTAGTTGATAATTCGACCTGGGTCTGAAAAGCCTTTTACTTCAAGGGTTGTTGGGTTTCCCCTGGGGCGCAAGGGATAAAAGTTAATACTTTCTACAGGTTTAGGGGTTGGCAAAACTCTGCCCTCCCCTTCCTCAGATTCCTACTTCAGACAGATCCGGCTGACCTCCATAGCTTTCCCCCATCGACTATGCTGGAGGCAGACCAAGTTTACGTAACTTAATGGTCTATCGTTGCAGTTTGTTGCCTGAGGGCGATCGCTCCCATGAAATGCATCATCAATCGTCGGGCCCAGTTTTCAGCTAGCCATCGCTACTGGCTGCCCGAGCTGTCTGAGGCCGAAAATACCACCCTGTCTCTTATACACATCT
>PYEQ01000095.1 GCA_003017785.1 filamentous cyanobacterium CCP5
GCCAGCAGCCGTAGGGCAGCACCCGCATTCCCAACATGCTGCCGTGGTGACCCATGCATAGCACGGCGATCGCCGCCGAAATCACCATCAGCGGCGGTAGACAAAAAGCCGTCAGGGTATGGTGCCAGCGGTGCTGCCAGGGCTGGCGATCGCTGGGCTGCCAGCGCCACCGCAGCCAGCAGGCGGTGACCACTACCACCAGGATCAGTCCACCGTGCATCAGCCCCGCTCCCGCTGTTCACGAATCTGCCGTAACCGCTGGGCGATCGCATCGAGCTGATCCAAACTCGCGGTATCTAAGCTGTCGGCGAATGCCGCAACCACATCAGGGTTGCTTACAGATAGAAAACTTCGCAGGCGCTCGTGGGCCTGGAGCTGGGTAGCCTGGTCGCGGGTGACGGTTGCGCTCCAGTAATAGGCTTTGGAATTGTGTTCTGAAGAACGGTGGCGATCGCGACCCACCCAGCCCTTCTGCCGCAGCCGTTGCAGCACCGTCATGACTGACCCGTAGGCTAGTTCGCGATCCGGATCTTCTAAAATCTGCTCATGAATCGCGCGGGCCGTGGTTGGCCCCTGCTGCCAGATGATCGAGAGGATTTCTCGCTCCAGCGGCCCCAGGGACAGCTGACGGGGTTGAGGAAATGGCAAAGCAGCCATGGATTTTTAGTGAAACAAATATCTATCAGCCTAGGAGAAAACCGTCAGCCCTGGGCCGTTTGAAATCTCCCCTGCAGAGAACTGTAATGTTTGACAGGCCGTCTTTTGACGAATTCAGCCCGACCGCTGATACTGACGAACACCAAGATAGCTGCCGCGCTTGGCCCAGCCAATTTCCCTCCCTCGGCAGGCTTTCTTGTCTACAGTTACTTACCTCTGGGCCTTTGGGCTCGGAGGTTTTTTATGGCTTGATCGCGGAGCGTTACTGAACTACCGTCAGTATCCAGTCACGCATCAGGGCGTCCACCTGACCCGGCACTTCGTCATGGGGACAGTGGCCAGCTTGGAGAAAGTGCTCTTGCACCTGGTCGTAGTGCTCCCTGAACCGAGATCCCCGCTCCTGGCAGTTCATCCAGGGATCCCCTTGCCCCCACAGCAGCAGCAGCGGGCAGCGCATTTTGTCGAGCAGAGCGTCGATTTTTTCTCCCTGAGGAGACTTGAACACCGAAGCAAATACCTGGGCTGCCCCCGGCTCGAAGGCGGGCCGCTGGATGTCCTGGATGAGCTGTTCGGTAATGGCGGATTTGTCCAGATACACCTGCTCCAGGGTGCGACGAATCACTGATCGCTGCCGCACGTAGTTAAACAGCAGCCAACTCGGCAACGGCTGAAGCATAAAGGTGCGCATGGTCGAGGCGATCGCGCTGCGCATGGAGGCAGGGGGTTTAGGGCGATCGTCGGAGAATGGGCCAGCACTGTTAAGCAGCACCACGCCAGCCACGGATTCAGGATGGTTTGCCGCCACGCACAGGGCCGCATAGCCCCCCAAGGAGTTTCCCGCCAGCACTGTCGGCCGGCCAATTTTTTCGGTAATAAAATCTTGAATCTGAGCCTGCCAGAGGGCACCGCTGTACTCCACAGGAGGCTTGGCAGAGCGGCCAAACCCCAGTAGGTCGATCGCCCACACCTCAAACTCCGCCGATAGCTCAGCAATGTTTTTACGCCAGTGATCGGTAGAAGCTCCAAAGCCGTGGATTAGCAGCAGCGGCGGGCGGTCTGGACTGTCGCCCTGCCGCACGTAATAAATGGTCTGATTGCGCCAAGTCCAGGTCGTTGCTCGAGAAGATACTGCCGCCGTCATCGATCTGTGATAGTCCTAAAAGCGCAATGAGGTACTGATTATCCTAACGAACTGGCGATGACAAATGCTCCAAAACCAGGCATGGTGACTCTATAAAACCCCGTCCAAGTCCGGAAGTGGAGTTTTGCCTAAGGAAAATCTATAGTTCTCGAGTTGGGCTTGGCACAGGAAAGCTTTTTCTTCGTCACCTGTCTATGAACCGCTATGACTGCTCTATCTCGCGTTAAAAGTGCTGCCGTCAAACCTAAGCGCCGCCGCAGGGGGCTTTGGTTTGAGCGGATTATGGCCCTGCTAGCCTTTACCAATCTAGTGCTCGTAGCGTTTGATTTGAGCTACATCCGCTTTCGGGATGTCTATCTCAGATTTCTACCCGAATTCACCACCTGGTACGGCGAAACCTTCAAGGGCATCGAGCCAGAGCGCACCACCGAAGCCTATCTGGATACCGTCGATCGCCTCGAAGAACAGGTGGCCCAGACCGGGTTGCAGTCCATTCAGGCGGAAACCTTGCTGGCGGAACTGCGGCAACAGAGCGAGGTGCTGATCGACGAAAACCCGTTTGAAATTGCCGACAAGTCCGGCACTTTAGAGCGCATTAAGAACGAAATCCGCGATCGCGTGGACGTCGATTCTTCCAAAGACGCCTTCGACACCTTCTGGAGCCAGGAGTATTTCGCAGAAAACCAGTGGTCTAACGAAATTGCTTTTTTCAATCAGGACGTTGTTCCCTTAATTGAAACCAACTACTACCGGCGGATCGGGTTTGACGGTGGCCCGCTGGACTGGTTCTGGAAAATCGACATGTGGTTCATCTTGATCTTCGCCGTCGAACTGCTGGCCCGCAGCTTCTACATCAGCCGCAAGTACAAAAACTTCACCCTGCTGGATGCCATCTTTGCCCGAGGAACAGACCTGCTGCTGGTGATTCCCTTCACCGCCATCGGCCTCCCCTACCTGGCTCTGCTGCGGATTATTCCCGTCACCGCCCGCCTCGATCAGGCCAATCTGGTGATCATTCAGCCGATCACCAACCGTTTCAACCGGTTCATTATTTCCCAGGTGGCGATCGAGCTCACCGAAGTCGTGATTTTGCGCGTCATCGACCAGGTGCAAAACCTGATTCGCCAGGGAGATATCGCCCGATTTTTGCTGGCCACGGGCTCCGGACGCCGCTACATCGATCTCAACGGCGTCGATGAAGTGCAGGTACTTAGCCAAAAAGCCACCATGCTCCTGGTTGATCAGGTGCTGCCCCTGCTGAAGCCCGAAATCGATGCCATTCTGGCTCACAATGTCAACCAGGCTCTGGCTGGGGCCCCAGGCTACCAAAACCTTCGGCAGATTCCCGGCATGGCTGAAACCGCTGATCGCCTGAGCCGTGAGCTGGCTGCTCAGGTATCCGCTAGCCTCTATAGCGGCATCCAGGGTTCTCTCCAGGATGAAAAAGGTGCACAGCTCATGCAGCAGCTGGTTGCCAAATTTGGTGATTCCCTGCGCTCAGAGGTGCAAACCGATAATACCGTGCAAGAAGTCGAAACCCTGACCATCGCTCTGCTGGAAGAGGTCAAGCTCAACTACGTCCGGCAAATCGCCGCCGAAGACTACGAAGTACAGGAAGAAAAGCGCTATCAGCTCTACGACCTCAGTCGAGAAGGCAATAACTCGAACTAGCGTAGAGGCTTCACGAGGGTTGCCTCGAGATAAGGCTCCAGGGGGCACGGCATCTGTGGAGGCGGGCCGGTAAACCAGGGCTTTGCCGCCGATTCCTGGTTTCCTGGGAATCTGTGAACCAACCGACGCGGTTGCGCTAAACTAAGCGGGTGGGTAGACCTCTCTACCCGATCGCATTTCTGATGGTTTTTTTCAGAAAGTGGGTCACGGCCCACTTTTTTGTTGTTTATAGGCCCCCATGACCCATCCGCTGGTTCCCAAAATCATTGACTTAGCTGCTCCGGTCGCGGAAAGCCTGGGTCTGGAAATAGTCGCTGCCGTCTTCCAGACCAACCAGTCCCCCCCGGTGCTGCGCATCGACGTGCGCAACCTTGAGGCAGAAGATACTGGCCTCGATGATTGCGAGCAGATGAGTCAGGCCCTCGAAGCCGTGCTTGATACCAGTGAAATCGTTCCGGACGCCTACGTGCTTGAGGTTTCAAGCCCCGGGGTTTCGTCAACCTTAACCAGCGATCGCGATTTCATGGCCTTCAAAGGATTCATGGTGGAGGTGCGCCTGATCGAGCCCTTTAAGAACAAGCAGGTATGGGTCGGTCAGCTGCTCGAACGAGACGACACCTCCATTCGCATCAGCCAAAAGGGCCAGGCGCGATCGCTCCCCAGAGACCTCGTCGCCAGTGTTGAACTCAGCAGCGAAGCGCCCAGCTAGCTACCTCTCTTTTGACTGCCCAGCCCCACCCTTCTTCAGCCTCGGAGATTACTCTATGTCACTAGTCCATCTGCCAAATCTAGAGGAGCTGATCGACAACATCAGCCGCGAACGGAATTTGCCCAAGCATGCCGTGGAAAATGCCCTGCGAGAGGCTCTGCTCAAAGGCTATGAGCGCTACCGACGGACCCAGCAGATGGGGGCTCAGTTTGACGAAGAATATTTCAGCAACTATGACATCGAGCTCGACATCGACGAGTACGGCGAACAGGGCTTCCGAGTGTTGGCCACCAAGACCATCGTGGAAGAAGTCACTAGCCCTGACCATCAAATTGCCCTGGCTGAGGTGCTCGAAGTCGCCCCCGAAGCCCAGGAAGGGGATACCGTGGTGCTCGATGTCACTCCCGAACAGCGTGACTTTGGCCGTATGGCCGCCATCCAGACCAAGCAGGTGCTGGCCCAGAAGCTCCGGGATCAGCAGCGCAAGCTGATCCAGGAAGAATTCCAGGATCTCGAAGGGGCAGTGCTGAATGCCCGGGTGCTGCGGTTCGAGCGCCAGTCGGTGATCATGGCCGTTAGCAGCGGCGTTGGCCAGCCGGAAGTCGAAGCCGAACTGCTAAAGCGGGATCAGCTTCCCAATGACAACTACCGGGCCAACGCTACCTTTCGGGTCGCCCTAAAGCGAGTGTCGGAAGGTTCCCATCGGGGGCCTCAGCTGCTGGTGTCCCGGGCCGATGCCGCCCTGGTGGTGGAGATGTTCTCCAACGAAGTCCCCGAAATTGAAGACGAAATCGTGCGGATTGTGGCTGTCGCTCGGGAAGCCAATCCCCCCTCTCGATCGGTTGGCCCCCGCACCAAGATTGCCGTGGACACCCTAGAGCGAGACGTAGACCCGGTCGGAGCCTGCATTGGAGCACGGGGATCGCGGATTCAGGTGGTGGTTAACGAGCTACGGGGAGAAAAAATTGACGTCATCCGCTGGTCTCCCGATCCGGCTACCTACATTGCCAACGCCCTCAGTCCGGCTCGGGTGGATGAAGTGCGGCTGATGGATCCTGACGAACGGCAGGCCCACGTGTTAGTCCCTGAAGATCAGCTCAGTCTGGCGATCGGTAAAGAAGGCCAAAACGTCCGCCTCGCCGCCCGCCTCACCGGCTGGAAAATCGACATCAAAGACTCCGGCAAGTACGACTACGCCGAAGAAGACCGTAAGCTAGCCGAGATTCAAGAAGCCAAGGAGGCTGCCGCTCGCGAAGCCGCCGAAGCCCGGGCTGCTCGGGAAGCTGCTGAAGCTGAAGCAGATCGGGAGGCCGCTGAGGCTGCCGCTGCTGAAGCTGAAACCCCTGAGACTGAAACCCCTGAGGGCGAAACCGTCCCAGCCGCTGTCGAGCTGGAAACCGATGGACCGATCGCGATCGCTGAAGAAGATCCAGCCCCAGCGATCTCGGCAGATCTAGATCTATCTGATGCTGACCTTGGGGCAGCAGAGACTCAGGAGGCGGACGACCAAGCCGACGAAGAAACTGTCTAGATTAACCAGCCCTCTACTTCCGCTGCCGAAAGCCCGTTCATCCGTCCTATGGAACCCAACTACCGTCGGTGTATCAGCTGTCGTCGCATCGGTCATAAATCTGAGTTCTGGCGAATTGTTCGGCTTGCCGACAGCCGTCAGGTGCAGCTCGATCAGGGCATGGGACGTTCAGCCTACCTCTGCCCCACCGAAGACTGTCTCAAGGCTGCCCACAAGAAAAACCGCTTAGGGCGCATGCTCAAATCCCCCATCCCCGAGAGCATCTACCAAGAATTGTGGCAGCGGTTAGGATCAAAACAGGGAGATTCACCCAGGATGGCCAGGTCCTCGTGATCACTGCCCTGAAGGCTGTCCCAAGCGGCAGCATTCAGGACGGTCGTGGTAAAGTTCCTCCCTGGCATCTGTTCACTAGGAGCCGTCTCTGATTAAACTCATAATGTAAAAGCCTATCGTTTATTGAAGTGGTCAGATGGCTCAGCAGCTATCCAGGTTCGCTGAGTGCCTGCAATTCTGCACCGCTCTACCGCCGTTTCACAATGTCGTCATCGGTTTGAAAGGGTTAATGTAGTCTCGTTGAACAGAGCAGGTTGGTCCTATGAAATAGCCGGATTTATCAAGGGAGATTTGGATGAACAAAGGCAAAGTCAGAATTTACGAATTGTCGAAAGAGCTGAATTTAGAAAATCGAGACATTATTACCATCGCAGAGCGCCTCAACATTGCTGTCAAGAGCCACAGCAGCACCATTACCGAAGAAGACGCCAGCCGTATTCGCGCTTCAGCCCAGCAAGGGCGATCCAGCGGCGGTGTCAAGCCTCGGCCTGTGCCTAACAGCAAGAATGGAGCCCGTCCTCCGGCTCCACGGAAACAGCAGATTCTAGAGATTCGTCGGCACAAATCTTCTGCCCCTGCCAAGCCAAACCCTCCCGCCGCTGAACAGCCATCTGAGTTAGGGTCGGCACCGACATCGGATACCGAAACTGATACGGACAGTCTAGTACGCCCTGCGCCGCGCCCAGAAGCGAAGACTCCCGAGGCTGCTAGGCCAGCTAAGCCTGTGTCGCCGCCGCGTCCTCCGGCGCGGCCTGCGGCTGATTCAGAGAGTGAGGCAGCGCCCGAGCAGCCAGCAGAGCCAGCGACCCAGAGTCAACCTGCAGCCCCTCCAGAACCGAAGCCTGAACTGGTCGGTCCACCCCCGCGGCCTGCCAAAAAAACTCCGGCCCAAGAAGATGCTGATGATGAGTCGGTAATGTCTCCGGCTGTCAAGCCAGTCCTGAAGCGCTCCGATGCTCCTCGGCCTGCGGCTGATGGTGAGCCACCTCGGCGTACTATCCCGATCCGTGAGGTCGACGATGAGGAAGACGTTACTTCCCCTCGTCTAAAGCCTAAGCCTAAGCTGAAGCGCCCCCAAGCTACTCCTGCCGGGCGTTCTGAGCCAGAATCAGAGTCATCAGACTCCAGCGATGAACCGAGCAGTATTGGCGATATCGATGATGGGGTTCATCTACGTCGGCCAACGCCTCCTCGTCAGCGGCGTAAAACCCGTGATGATGATGATGATCAAGAGGAATTTAAAGGCAAGGCTAGCAAAGCCAATAAAAACAAACGCAAAGCCCAGCCTCAACTGGAGGCGGAAGAAGAAGACCTCGAGGAAATTACCGACCAGATTAGTGCTGACGGTACGTCTTCCACGGCCTCTTCTAATCTGAGTCTTTCCCTGGCTCGCCCACCGAAACCTAAGTCTAAGCAGGCGTCTTCTAAACCCTCGACGCCTACAGTGCGCAGTCACAAGCCCAGTCGTGACGGTGGTAGTTCTCGCCGCGATCGCCGCGATCGTCGCGATCGCAACACCGAGCCTGAGCGGCCCGAGTTTCTCACCCTCAGGGAAGGGCTCACCGTCCATGAGCTGGCCGACCAAATCAAAGTACCTGAGACTGAGATTATCAAGTCTCTGTTCTTTAAGGGGATCGCGGCTAATATCAACCAGACCCTAGACATCGACACCGCCAAAATGGTGGCCGAAGAATTTGAAGTCTTAGTGGAAACCGCTGAGGTCGAATCTGAGGCGAAGAAGGTCACTGAAATGCTGGATGCGGCAGACTTGGAAAACCTGCATCGGCGTCCGCCTGTGGTCACCATCATGGGGCACGTTGATCACGGTAAAACCACTCTGCTGGACTCCATTCGCAAGACCAAGGTGGCCCAGGGAGAAGCCGGGGGCATTACCCAGCACATCGGCGCTTACCATGTCGACATCGAACACGAAGGTCAGCAGCAGCAGATTGTCTTTCTGGACACCCCGGGCCACGAAGCCTTTACGGCTATGAGAGCTCGAGGTACTCGAGTCACTGACATTGCCATTCTTGTGGTGGCGGCTGACGACGGAGTGCGGCCTCAGACCATTGAGGCCATCAGTCACGCTAAGGCCGCCCAGGTGCCGCTAATAGTCGCCATCAACAAAATCGACAAGGAAACTGCCCAGCCTGATCGGGTCAAGCAGGAGCTGATGGAGCACGGCCTCGTCCCCGAAGAGTGGGGTGGCGATACCATCATGGTGCCGGTTAGTGCCCTTGGCGGTGAAAACCTCGATACCATGCTGGAGATGATCGCCTTAGTAGCCGAGGTGGAAGACCTCCAGGCTAACCCCGATCGCCCAGCTCGCGGCACCATTATCGAGGCTAACCTGGACAAGGCTCGCGGCCCTGTCGCCACCCTGCTGGTGCAGAATGGCACTCTGAAGGTAGGGGATAGCCTGGTAGCCGGTTCGGTGTTCGGAAAGGTGCGGGCGATGATCGGCGATCGCGGCAACCGGGTAGAAGCTGCGACTCCATCCTTTGCGGTGGAGGTACTGGGCCTGAACGATGTACCCGCCGCCGGTGACGAGTTCGAGGTCTATCCCGATGAGAAAGAAGCTCGCAGCATAGCTGACAGCCGTGCCAGCGAACAGCGGCAGTCTCGTCTGCAGCAGGCTATGTCTTCTCGCCGGGTATCCCTCAACAGCCTGTCTGCCCAGGCTCAGGAAGGAGAACTGAAGGAACTGAACCTGCTACTCAAGGCAGACGTTCAGGGCTCTCTAGAAGCCATTCTTGGTGCCTTGCAGCAGCTCCCTCAAGATGAGGTGCAGGTGCGGGTACTGCTGGCTGCCCCCGGTGAGATCAGCGAAACTGACGTTGACCTTGCCGCTGCCAGTGGAGCCGTTATCGTTGGCTTCAATACCACCCTGGCCCCAGGAGCCCGTCAGGCTGCTGATCGTCTCGGAGTAGACGTGCGGGACTACGACATCATCTACAACCTCCTGGAAGACATCCAGGGGGCGATGGAGGGTCTATTGGAACCCGAACTGGTCGAGGAACCCCTGGGCCAGGTGGAAGTCCGAGCCGTCTTCCCGGTCCGCAAAGGCACCGTGGCGGGCAGCTATGTGCTCTCCGGCAAGGTCACCCGCAACTGCAACCTGCGGGTTGTTCGTGGCGGTGAAGTGGTTTACACCGGCAAGCTCGACTCCCTGAAGCGGATGAAGGATGATGTCAAGGAAGTGGCAGCAGGCTTCGAGTGCGGTATTGGTATTGATAACTTCAACGGCTGGGAAGAAGGCGACATTATTGATGCCTTCAAACTGGTCACCAAGCGCCGTACGTTAGCGATGGCTTAAGCCATGCCCTCTTTTCGCCTCGACCCATACCTGTGGGTCCACCTAGCCGGATTGGCCGCCGTGCCCCTCTGGCTAGACATTTGTTTACTGGGCCTCGCAACGGGTGGTCCTGTGCTGTCCGTCGGGGTCGAAATCGCCATTCTGACTTTGCTGGGGGCTTTGCCCGTGCTGTGGATGCAGTGGCAAAAGCCCTTTTGCATTTATAGCCTGGTGTTTCTTGCCCTGCGCCCCGCCGCCATCGACGAACCCCAGCGGCAGACTCTGCGGCTATTTCGCGGGCTGATTCCCCGGTTGATTGCTCTCGTCGTGCCCGTGCCGCTGGTGCTGACCCTGGGAAAAATATATGAAATTGCCCCGGTGGCGGCAGAAACGACGCCGTTTCCAAATCGCACCGTGGGCTTTTTGGCGGCCGCGATCGCCTTCCTGCTGGCCAACCTGTTCACCCAGGTACCCGCCAGCGTCCTCAAAGTGCTGCTGACTTCCGAAAAAGCCTGGGCCAAGCGCACGCCCTACCTGCCTGAGGAAATCCCCCGGAACTTTACCCTGATTGGGCTGCCGGTCAAAAAAATTCTGCCCGCCTTGACGCAGCCAGTTCTCTCTGCAACTCCCCAATCGCTAGTCAATACCGCTCCAGAATCAGCCCTCAAAGATTCAGAAACGGCTGACAAGAAAGGCATGGCTGACGCCTTCGATTTTCCAGAGGAGGATTGGGAATCTCCCGAGGCATCTGAGGAGAATGTAGGCGCAGATGATTGGGCAGAGGTAGGCGAGTCAGGCCATGGAGATGTTGCTGAAGAATCAGATTTCTTTCAGGAAGATTCAGTTGCGTCTGGGGAGGAATTGAGTTTTCCTCAAGAGGATTCGGTGTTGCCTGGGGAGGAGCCCTCTGAGATTGTCGATACCGCTGATTCAATAGAAACCACTGAGTCAGAAAGCGATCTGACAGCAACCGAATTTCCAGAACCTCAAGAAGCCTCTGACGACGTCAGCCCGGTCATCGAAGCTGAGTTTCTGAATTGCGAAACCGCCCTGGCTGAAGATGAACCGGCTGAAACCTCCACCCGAGAGGAAGAAATATCCGAATCTTCGGATCCAGAAATCCCTGACGTTGAAGCGTTAGAGACTGAATCTACTCCAGATGTCGTTGCAGCGGAAACCGAGAATTCTGAGGTTGCCGTTGATCAGATGGAAGCCTTAGACGAGTCAAATGAGCGGGCTGAACCTGAGTCACCCGACGATTCTGGTGAAGAAAACCATCCTTTTAGCAGCCCAGAAAAGGATTTTCCTGAAAAATAGGGGCGCAATTGTGGTTATTCACACCATTACTGCCTGAACAACTGCGCTATGTTGGAACTGCAGGGGTTCAAGATTCCTCTGCTGTAAGCATTAAGGAAATGTGTGGCATGGATACCCAGCTAGATACAGCCAACGATCGCCTAGATAACGCTCAAATTTGGCAGGGGCTGAAGCAGGCGATCGCCAATAGTTCAGGTTTCCAGCGCTGGAAAGTGGAAAACCATCAGGAAAAGATAACTGATGATCAGCTTGTGCAGCGCTACCTGCGGGAAACCCTGGAAACCCTCGCCTACTGAGGTCAAACCTTCAGACCGTCCCTTTCTACCGGTCTGGGGCAAGTGAACACTGATCCAAAGCCATCGGCCCGTCGCCGGTGGCTTTGGCGCTAGGGATGGGGTAATACTAATTCTTTTGAATGACCTTACAGATTGAATGACCCGCTAGCGTGTTCCCTGAGCAGAGTCAAAGGGAACATGCTGGCGGGC
>PYEQ01000096.1 GCA_003017785.1 filamentous cyanobacterium CCP5
GCCCTCTACCCCCTCCCTCTATGGTCACACTCACCGAAAATCCCCTCCGCATTGGTCTGCGTCAAGAGCGCATTCCGGAACCGCAGATTTTGATCATTTTTGGCGCATCTGGCGATCTGACCCAGCGCAAGCTTGTACCTGCCATCTACCAAATGCGGCGAGAACGGCGTCTCCCCCCGGAACTATCCATCGTTGGTGTCGCTCGGCGAGAGTGGAGCCATGAGTTCTTTCGGGAGCACATGCGGGAAGGGGTTGAGGAATTTGGCGGCGGCATTGGCCATGAAAGCATCTGGGAAAACTTTGCCCAGGGGCTTTTTTATTGCCCAGGGAACATCGACTCGCCGGAAAGCTACCAGGATCTTAAAAAGCTTCTCGGGGAGATCGACGAAACCCGCGGCACCCGCGGCAATCGGGTCTTTTATCTGTCCGTTGCGCCCCGATTCTTTGGGGAAGCCACCCAGCAGCTTGGAAAAGCGGGCATGCTAGACGATCCCGCCAAGCAGCGGCTGGTGATCGAAAAGCCCTTCGGCAAAGACCTGGCCACCGCCCAGAACCTCAACCGCATCGTCCGAGACGTGTGCAAAGAGGAGCAAATCTACCGTATCGATCACTACCTGGGCAAAGAAACCGTCCAAAACCTGATGGTGTTTCGGTTTGCTAACGCCATCTTTGAGCCCCTGTGGAACCGGCAGTTTGTCGATCATGTGCAGATCACCGTGGCGGAAACCGTGGGCTTAGAGGGGCGGGCAGGCTACTACGAAACCGCCGGAGCCCTACGGGACATGGTGCAGAATCACCTGATGCAGCTGTTCTGCCTAACGGCCATGGAGGCCCCCAACTCCCTGGATGCCGACAGCATTCGCAACGAAAAAACTAAGGTGCTCCAGGCCACCCGACTAGCGGACATTGAAGACCTCAGCCAGTCCGCGGTACGGGGCCAGTACGCGGCGGGCTGGATGAAGGGCAGCCAGGTGCCCGACTACCGCTCAGAAGACGGGGCCAGCTCCGAATCCACAGCCCACACCTATGCCGCCATTAAGCTGATGATCGATAACTGGCGCTGGAAAGGGGTGCCCTTCTACCTGCGCACCGGCAAGCGTCTGCCGAAAAAGGTGTCAGAGATCTCCATCCACTTCAAGGAAGTGCCCTATCTGATGTTTAAGTCAGCAGCCAGCCAGGTGAATCACAACGTCCTGGCCCTGCGGATTCAGCCAGATGAAGGCATTTCCATGCGGTTCGAGGTGAAAACGCCGGGTAACTCCCTGCGCACCCGCTCCGTGGACATGGACTTCCGCTACGATGCCGCCTTTGGTCAGGCGAATACTGATGCCTACGGGCGACTGCTGGTGGACTGTATGCTGGCGGATCAAACCCTGTTTACCCGCGCCGATGAGGTGGAAGCCTCCTGGCGGATTCTGACGCCGCTGCTGCAGGCCTGGGATGCTCCCGCGCCCCCAGAGCAGATTCCCCTTTACGAAGCGGGTACCTGGGGGCCGGTGGAAGCCGAGCTGCTGCTGAACAAGGATAGCCGCCGCTGGCGACGGCTGTAGCCCTCTATGCAGACGAGCCAAGTTCGTTAGCATAGAATTAATATCTCCTAAAACCGCAATCGGTTAGATATTCATTCGCTCTAAAGGCAGTGAATCCTCAAAATTGATTTCCAGTCCGCTTTGACCGGGATCTGACTGATGCGAACTGTTGCCCCTAGGGACAGCCCCTCAGGTGGCAGACTCAGATTCCCTACGCACTCTATTTCTGGATAATCCATGACAACCACTCCCCTCGTCGCCCTTCAAAAGCCCAAAGACATCTCCCTGGATGAACTTGAGGCCGAGCTACGCAATATCTGGCGCAGCCAGGACGGTGGATCGTCCGCTCCGGTGGCGACCCGTGCTAGCACCTTCAGCCTGGTGGTTTACGAACCTGAAGAGTTTCAGCAGCTGCTAGCGGCCCTGGGGTTTTATGAGGGGATCATCGACGGCATCCACGGTCCCCAAACCCGGGAGGCGGTGCGCCAAGCCCAAATGAAATACCAGCTGCACATCACCGGGCGGGTCGGCCCCCATACCCTAGAGCGGCTGCGGCAGGAATACTCAAAACTGCCCGAGGCGGAGCGCCAGTTTGATAACCCCGACATGCGCGGGTTTACTTTAAATGACGCGATCGCCGCCCAAAATCCCTGTCGCGTGATTACCCTCTGCCCCATCCTAGGAGAAGACACCGGCGTCACCGCCCAGGTGTCCGCCTACTGCCCGGTGCAGAAGCGTAACGCCAATAACCTGATTTGCTGCGAATACATCACCCTGCGGGGCACCAAAGAAGCCCTCGAACGGGTCAGCGACGTGGTCGCGTCCCTGGTCATCGCCGACCTCCCTAAATTCGTCTGGTGGAAAGCCACCCCCAACCCGGAACAGACCCTGTTCGAAAAGCTGGCCCGTTCCAGTAACTGCATCATTGTCGACTCCAGCTTCTTTAGCGATGCCGAGTCAGAGCTGAAGAAAATGCAGGAGCTAATCGAAAACGGTACCTACATCGCCGACCTCAACTGGCACCGGCTAGCCCCCTGGCAAGAACTCACCGCCGCCGCCTTCGACCCGCCGGAACGGCGAGCCTCCCTGACGGAGGTAGATGCCATCAGCGTTGACTATGAAAAAGGCAACGCCGCCCAGGCCTGGATGTTTCTGGCCTGGTTTGCCAGCCGCTTGAAGTGGAAAGCCACCAGCTTTGTTGAAGAGGGAGGCGACTACGACATCAAGAAGGTCTACTTTACCGACTCCAAAGGCATGAAAATTGAGGCCGAAATGGCGGCCATTCCCGTGGCAGACTGGGGAGAAATCATCGGTGATCTGACCGGACTGCGGATCACTTCCTCCAACCTGGCTGCCAACTGCTGCACCATTCTCTGCTCAGAAACCACCGGCTGTATGCGAATGGAAGCTGGGGGCGGTGCCCAGGCCTGCCAGGTAGAGCAGGTAACGGCCCTATCTGACCAAAAGGCCGACTTCATGCTCAGCCAGCAGCTCCAGCGCTGGGGTGAAGACATGCTTTACGAAGAGAGCCTGGCGACGGCGGTGCAGATTCTCAATATGCTGCGGTAGGCTTCGGCTACGCTCAGCCTACCAGGCTTCAGTTTGCTTTCCAGGTGCCGCCGTAGCGGTAGTGGGGATTGTTCTGGCTGAGGGTTTCCCAACAGCGGGGACACACCAAATGCCACTGGCCGCTGGCATCATGCTGAATGCGATAGCGGAGTGTAACTGACTCGCCGCAGGCATCGCAGGGCTTAGGGGACTTTCCCATCAATTCCTCTCTTTAGGGGCAGTTCTATCTACAGCCTGCCTCAGTATGATGGGCCTGTCCTAGTCCATAACTCCTGTGAATCTTCCTACCTGGATTACCCTGTCTCGTCTGTTAGCGGTGCCTGCCCTGCTTTGGCTGCTGGCTGATCCAACGGCTCAGGCCCGCTGGATCGCCTTAGGGATTTTCCTGATCGCAGCGGGGACTGATTGGCTAGACGGCTATCTGGCCCGCAGGCTAAACCAGGTGACGGATCTGGGCAAGTTTCTCGATCCCCTGGTGGATAAGCTGCTAGTGCTGGCTCCCCTGGTGTCCCTGGTAGAACTCCAGCAGGTGCCGGCCTGGGGGGTGTTTCTGATTTTGGCCCGGGAACTCACGATCGCCGGTTGGCGCGTCAACCCGTCGTTTCAGACCCAAATTTCGGGAGCAAATATTTGGGGCAAGCTCAAAACCATGGTGCAGATCGCCGCGATCGCCCTGCTAATTTCGCCCTTGCAGTATCCACCGACAGGAATCATGCTGTTTTGGATCGCCGTTGCCCTTACCTGGATTTCAGGTTTGATTTACCTGTGGCCAGGCAAGCCCGCTGAATCCAAGAAACCAGCTTCGTAGGGTAAATAGTACTGGGAGCCTAGATCGGGTCAAAACGGAAAGCGGTAGATAATTCCCCCGGATTCGGTGGCGTCGAAATTGCCATTGAGCAGTCGAGCTTTTTGATCCAAATAGACCTTAGCCTGATCTAGGGGCAGCTGGGCTTTGGTCGCAAACACAATCGGATGAATTTCCCCCTGGGTTTCCTGGAGGAGCTGCAAGAACAGCTGCTCTAAGGCTTGGGTTTCCCTCTCAATGGCGCTCCGGTGCTGCTGGTGTAGACCGTAGACCAGCCAGCCCCCAGCGGCGACGGCGGGTAGACCAAATAAACAGAGAGCCGCGATCGCACCCTGACGCTGCTCCGAATCAACCTCTGGATTCGCAGCTTCCAACACCGCCCACAAACTCAGGGGTAGCCCCCAGAGCAGTAACAGTCCTGCCGCTAGTTTTCTCAACCACTTCATCGCCGTGCCAATGTTTATTCGGTTCGCTCTTGGTTTGAGAATGCCCGACTATTGAGGGTATTTGGCTACGAACCTGCAAAGCTTAGCCAACCTAGCGCCCCCCTGCCATTAAAGAATTATTGTGCTGATCCTAACAGCGATTAGGCCGCAGTCATCGCAGTTGGGTGCACCCCTCGGGCGATCGCCTCGGGCTTTGTGAAGCGCACACGTCGAGAGCATGGATCAGACGGAGTTCGGCGGAGAATACCTTAGCTAGCCTGGGGCCGATTAGAATGCCTGCTGACTGGCCGGCCGCAGATTGGGCACATGCTCTTAACTATGCCAATCTTTAAACCTGCTGACTCCATTTCAATCCTCTTCTAGATTAGTGATTTGAGGAACTTATGAAGGTTAATTTTGAGCAAGGATTTACTTCATTTGATTACGCAACTTCGTTCAGCGGTCTAATCTGTGCAAGGATTTAAGAGTAGAGAACAGGCTATCGGCGGCCGCCATCGCACAAGGCAACTCCCCTACATTTAGGTCGCCATCTCACTCGCTAAGTCTCTACCTGGAATCCCAAAAAACGCCATTCAGATATGGCTTGCGACTCCACTAATGAAGTATCCACTCCACTAGCCCGTAGCCGCAACAGCCAGGCTGAAAGGAGGAACTATGCGTCGCCGTTATCTTGCCCTACTGCCCTGGCTATCGGCTTTACTACTGGCTACACCAGTCTTGGCGGAAGAACCCTTTGTCGATGTGCGGGAATTTAATATCCGTCGGCTGCTAATTACCAATGCCTGTTTCAGCTGTAATCTGGCAGGGGTTGATCTCAGCGGTATCCATCTAATCGGAGCCGACCTGCGAAAAGCTGACCTCACCGCCGCCAATCTGAGCGGGGTTAACCTGGAAGGAGCCGATTTGACCGGAGCCGACCTAACGGCAGCCAACCTCAGTGGAGCATTTTTAACAAACGCTAGTCTGGCTGGAGCCGATCTCGACTATGCAAACTTTGCTGAGGCCCAGCTGTACTTTGTCGATGTGACCGGTGCTTCCATGGAAGGGCTTAATCTGGCTGGGGCTACGGTTATAGGTACCCCCATCAGTGTAGGCGGGGGAGACGAGGAATATGAAGACTTGTCGCCGACCATCAGTCCTGAGGAGATTTGGCAAATCCATCCCCCCAGTGCTCCTCTATTTCCATCCAACGAGTTGATTGACGTACCTGAACAGGTACTGCCATTGTCTTGAAATGCTTTTGGTGTAGGAGCAGATACAGCATTTCCCAAGCTAACAGGGCACGCTCATACCTCACCAACAAGAGGCGTCATTCCTTTGCCTGCACGCACTGCGCACTGGACTGAATAACGCTTTAATATCCCCGTTATCTCTATAGAGCCAGATACTAACGCCTTGCCCAAATCTCGGTGAATACCGTAAGGCGGTATGACCGCCATCACCAGCCAGAAAAAATATATTTTGCCAGCTCAGTGTATACACTTAGGCTTCACTCAATCAGGACATAAAAACCTAAGTACTTTTCCGCACAAAACCCTAAGCGCATTCAGTGAATACACTTAGGGTTTTTGACTGTTTGAAATTTCTGTTAGGTCTTTTAGTGTAAGGAGTTACAGGTTTCCATTCGTCAGCCAAGTTTGAGGGTGACTGATTTCGAGTAAAATTTTTATACTTAGCTTCGCCCTATATCTAAGTATGCTTGCCCCCCGTCGTGCATGCTGATGCACATTGTTCCTGAAATCCCTTTAGTCACTTTGGGCAACACCATATGACGCAGTTCAACTTTATTTTTGACCCTAATGTCTCTTTAGAGCAGCGCATTGGCTTTGAGATGGCAGCCGCCATCTGGTCACAATTTCTAACTGACGACGTCACTATCAACCTCCGCATCAGCGGAACCGACAGCCTAGAGAACGACCAGGCAGTTGGTGGTGCCGTGCCGATTTTTTATGAGGTGAACTATGGGGTCTATCAGGCCTACCTAGAGCAAGATGCCACGTCTGCTGAAGATCAGGCTGTCATCGATCATCTACAGGAAGGCAATACCGTCGATGCCCTAGTCAATGGTGAAGTAGTCGATGGCAACACTACCATCATGCTCACCGCCGCTCAGATGAAGGCCCTGGGAATGGATGGATCCTTGGTCCTGGCAGATGGCAGCACTTGGGATCGAGATGTCATTGATGGCAAAGCCTTAGACGGGTACATCGTAGTTAACAACAGCTATGCCTGGAGCTACGACCTGACCCGTCAATCTGCTGCCGCTGACGGGACCCTCGACTTCTTAACGATGGCCCTCCACGAAATTGGCCATAGTCTGGGGTTCGTCAGCGGCATCGACGGGTTGATTAAAACCTTTACCCTGCATTCTGGTGAAACCCGTACCGAAGGCATGACCGCCCTCGACCTGCTGCGCTACAGCGATGTCAGCGCTGCCCTAGAGAATCCAGACGGGGCAGTCTCTGACCTCACTGAGGGTACCGCTTCCTACTTCTCCCTGGATGGAGGTGCCACTTCCATAGCCACCTTCTCCACCGGTCAGAAAGGGGATGGCTATCAGGCCAGCCACTGGAAGCGCTTCCAGCATGCCATCGGCATCATGGACCCCACCCTGGGGTATAAAGAGCGCACGGATATTTCTTACCTTGACTTACAGTCTTTTGATGCCCTCGGCTGGGATGTCGACTATTCAGCCCTAGCATCAGGCCTAAACCTAGCGTCTCTTTATGAACAGGCTGTTGCTGCAATCGCCGCTGACTTCAAAGTCACCAGCGAAACTATCTCGACAACCGTCGCTAACGGTCAAGACTGGTACGCCATTGGCTACGGTACCTGGTGGCAAAGCTTCAAAGACCAGATGATCGAAATTGGCTACGGCACCTGGTGGCAGGAGTTTGAGGCAGAACTGCTCAAAATTGGCTGGGGCAGCTGGTGGCAGGCCTTTGAAGAAACCATCTTAGAAGTTGGCTACGGCGGCTGGTGGCAGGCCTTCGAAGAAAAAGTCTTAGAGATTGGCTATGGCGGCTGGTGGCAAGAGTTCGAAGCCACCATGATGGAGATTGGCTATGGCACCTGGTGGCAAGTGTTTGAAATTGGCTATGGCACCTGGTGGCTGCAAGTCGAGAATCACATTGACACCCTCAATGACATCGAGAACGGCACGGACGACGACATTACCAACGGCGAAACGAACACCGTTGTCGGTGGCAAAGCCGATGACATCTTGGCCGGTGGGAATGGTCGCGACCTGATTAGTGGTGACGCCGGCGATGACCTGCTCGATGGCAAAGCCGGTGACGACATCCTTATTGGCGATGAGGGTAACGACATTGCCTATGGCTGGGATGGCAACGATGCCCTGTATGGTGGGCAAGGCAACGATTTCCTGGCCGGTGAAGATGGTGATGACCGCCTGTATGGAGAAGCCGGTCACGATATTCTCTCCGGGGGGCGCGGTCACGACTACCTCTCTGGAGGGGAGGGTCGTGATGTTCTCAAAGGGGACACCGGCAATGATGTCCTCGATGGCGGTACCGGCGAAGATGACCTGATGGGGGGCTCCGGCAACGACATCTTGATTGGCGGCCAGGGCCAGGACGTTCTCAACGGCGGCGACGGGGATGACGAACTCTATGGCGATAGCTATACTCCCTATGGGGTTACTACAAATACCAGTACCCCCGTCACCGAAAAGGTACTGCGCCCCGAGTTAGCAGCGACAACCCCGGTTCCTCTGACCTTCTGGGTTCGCATAGAAGCCGAGAATCTAGAGCTAGACAGCTACAACATTAAGACCCAGGAAGGTGCCTCTGGAGCCGGGGTGATCGTCACGGGCGGCGAGGGCAAGGCTAAAACCACTTTCACCGGCCCAGACGGACTATATACCCTGGTGATCGGCTACTACGACGACAACGCCAACAGCAGTCAGGCCCGGTTGAAAATTGGCGGTAGAGGTAGAGGCAATTCCGAGGAATACGCTTGGACCCTCAATCGAGGCACGGGCAGTGCCTCTACGTCCAATAATTTTGTCACCTACACAGTTCAGGTCAGCCTGAAGACGGGAGACGAAATTGAGTTCAGAGGCGATGTCGTCGGCAACGAATATGTGCGCCTCGACTATATCGACATCATCCAGACCAATTCTGCCAATACCCCCCCTGGCTCAAAGTTCTACAACGGCAATTTCTACGCCCTTGGCGGTAGTGGAGCACCTATCAACACCGCCGACCCTAAAATGCTCGCCTGGTTGAAAAATACCTTTGGGACGACCACGGGCATTACCCAAACCGTCGGGGGGACTAGCGCTATTAACATGGTCGGTAGTACCAAACTCAGTAGTAGCAGCAATACTCGCTTAGAGGCAGAAGCCATGGCTCTCTCGGGTGGCTATCTAAGCGCCAGCAGAGAGTTTGCTTCCAGCGGAGTGTTGATTAGCAACCTGGCGACCACCCTTGGCAAAGCTGCTACCACGATTACCGGTCAGTCGGGTATGTACAACATCTACGCCAGCTACTTCGATAGCAGTACCGGCAATGCCACGGCCAAAGTCCTACTCAATGGCCTTATCCTCAGTAGCTGGCAGTTCGACGCCAACAACAACGAAATCCACAAACGCGCCATTGGCCTGAATGTCATTTTGAATGAAGGGGACATCCTAGAAATTCAGGGGATGGCCAACGGCGGCGACCAGGCCCAAATTGACTACCTGGAATTAGAAAAGGTCAAACAAACAGATCGATCTTCCAATCCCAGTAACAATACTTTGCCTGGAGCTTTGCGGGTCGAAGCCGAACACATGACCCTGACGGGCACATTCAAAGTTGAAAATGGTAGAGATTTTGCCTCTGGGGCTACCATTGTCAAGAGTGATGACAAACTCACCGGCTTCACGGCCACCACCCAATTTGCTGGGGTCACCGGGCTCTACGATATCGTCATTGGCTATTATGACGAAGCGGACGGGCTGGCCAGATACATGGCATCTCTAGAGGGTAGCCAGTTAGCGACCTGGCAATCAAACCTGCAGCTAGGTGACAACAATGCCAGCGCAAAAACCTTTATGACCCGCACCCTGAGGAGGGTTTTGCTCAATCATGGCGATACCTTTAGCCTCCAAAGCATTGAAGAGAGCGGAGATAAAGGCTACATCGACTATGTAGAATTTGTTCCCCACAACCCCAACGCCATCATTCGGGTTGAAGCCGAGCACATGACCCTCAGCGGCGACTATGACCTCAAAGACTTTGATTTTGCCTCTCGAGGCCGCACCGTCAGGTCTAAATCAGAAGATAGCGCTAAAAGAGTCAACTTCACAACTCCCTTTAGTGGTAAGGCAGGTACCTACGACATCATTGTCAGCTACTACGATGAAAACGATGGGTTAGCGAGGTTTACCGCTAGCATCGGTGGACTGCTCAAAGATAGCTGGGTCGCTGACAAAAACTTGGGCTCCGCCGATGTTGCCCGTCAAACCCTGACCACTCGTGTCATCAAAGGGGTAGACCTAAATCCAGGTGATACATTTAGGCTCACCAGCCAGCGGCAGGGCAAAGACGAAGGCCAGGTTGACTATATCGAGTTTGTGCCTGTGGCCGCTCCTCGTCCAGAAGTCGGAGCTATTCAGATCGAAGCCGAGCAGATGGATCTTTCCGGCAAGGCCAAAATCATCGATAAAACGTTCGCTTATGGCGGTGGCTACGTCCAATCTGAAGACGATGCGACCGGCTTCAGGGGCACGGCATTATTCGAGGGCGAAACGGGATACTACAACGTTGTCGTTGGCTACTACGATGGCAACGATGGTGCTGCTGAAATCGCCGTCAGAATCGGCAACAAAGAACTAAATCGCTGGTATGCGGACCAGGATCTAGGCGATAAAAATGCCGGGGTCGAGACGTTTACCACTCACACCGTTGCAACCGCGGTAAAAATTCGCAAAACTGACCTGATTGAAATTTCTGCCATTAAAGACGGGAGCGACAGGGCCAACATTGACTACATCAAGTTCATCCCGGTCGAAGCCCCCCAGACGCCGACTGTTTCGAGCACCAGCAATACCCAGACCGGTAATGGCGATATTATGCGGGGTGGCGCGGGCAACGACATTCTCCATGGCGGCGAAGGAGACGATATTCTCTACGGCGAAGAAGAGTTCGATGTAGGAAACGCAGGCGGCAATGACATCCTGATTGGCGGTGTGGGGAATGACATCCTCTACGGCAACTCCGGCAACGATACGCTGTATGGCGATGAGGTACCAGGGGCAGAAAGCACTACTCAGCAGACGAATACCATCACTATTCCGAACGGTGTTACTTACAACGGCAGTCTCTATGTGCTAACCGACAGTGTCATGACCTGGTTGAATGCTCAAGCCTATGCAGAAAGTCTCGGAGGTAATCTAGTCACGATCAACGACAGCACGGAAGAAAATTGGATTCGCTCAGTGTTTGGCACCAGTGAACAGTTCTGGATTGGCCTGAATGATCAGGCTGCCAACACCCAATTTAAATGGGTTAGCGGTGAGGCTCTAACCTATACCAATTTTGAACCTGGTAGGATTGATGATCCTAACCGCAGCTTTTTTGCTGCAAATCATGACTCTGCCGGAGCATGGGCTGACGAGGACGGTGCAAAAGTTTTCCGAGGGTTAGTTGAAATCAAACTTGATACTTCAACTAGTTCGGCTCCGGTCGCTGCTACTCCTACCGCTGGCAACGATCAACTCACAGGTGGTCGAGGTAACGATACCCTTGATGGTGGTGGTGGTAACGAC
>PYEQ01000097.1 GCA_003017785.1 filamentous cyanobacterium CCP5
CATGCCTAGGGCCATGCCCGCTTCCCACTGGCCTTTGGGCACGCCGTCTAGACCGGCTCGGTATACCTCGGAGGTGTAGGTGCTGTAGTGCAGGCCGATCGCAATGCTGCCGGCCCAAAATGGTGGCAGAGTCACCCCAAAGTTGGGCAGCACGTAGAACACGAAGTAAATCTGCACCAGCAGCGGCGTGTTGCGGATGAAGTCGATCAGCGCGCCGCTGATCTTTGACAGCCAGGGCTGGGGCGATCGCCGCGCCAGGGCCATGCCTAAGCCGAGGGTGAGCGCAATGACGCTGCCCAGCAGGGTCGCTGCGATAGTCACCAGGGTGGCCTGGAGCAGAGCCGGTAAAATTTCTATGGCAAAGCCAAAATCAAATGCCATTATGCCGCTCCTCCTCGGTCTAGACCAAAGCTAACTTTCTTCTCAATCCGCCGCATGGCAAAGGTCAGCACGCTAGCGATAATAAAGTACAGCACCAGCAGCAAAATCAAAATCTCCGTCGTCCGCAGGGTGGACGATCGCAGCAGCTGACCGTTGAAGGTCAAATCTCCCAGGGTAATCAGCGACACCAGGGAAGTCGCCTTCAGCAGCTCCACCACCAGGTTGGTAAACGGCGGCATCATCGCCGGCACCGCCTGGGGAATGATGATTTTGCGCATGGTCTTAAAGCGGCTGAGGCTAATGGCTTTCGCTGCTTCGTATTGACCTCGGGGTACGTTCTTTACCGCCCCTCGAAACACTTCGGCCCCGTAAGCGCCAATGTGCAGTCCCAGGCCAATGATGGCGGTGGGCAGCGGCGATAGCTCGATGCCAAACTGGGGCAGCACAAAGAACAGCCAAAACAGCTGCACCAGAGCAGAGGTGCCGCGAAAAACTTCAATATAGACGGTCGAAATCCAGCAAATTGGCTTGACAATCGATACTCGTCCCCAGCCAGCCAAAAAGGCCATAATGGCGGCCAGAATCGCGGCTCCAATTAATACTTCGAGCGTCACCGCCGTTCCCTTTAGCAGGGTCGGCAGCAGGTCTAGAATATTCATGTTTTCAACTGGTGTCGTGAACGGATCGCTAACCCAAAGCTCTAGTTAGTTATCGACCAGAGGTCGTATAGCTATGCATCGACGCAGCGCCGAATACACCAAGCCCGGGAATCTTACGTTTCACGCATAACCAGGACAGCTGAAGGCGCGATCGCCATCCGCTTAAAAATCCCAGCCGGACGCAAAAAACAGCGCCTTTAGGCGAAACTTACATGGAAAGACAGGCTGTAAATGCTACAGCTGAATCGGCCTAGGTCAGGGGCAAAGCCATGACTAAAATGAGCCGAATCTCCACGAATTGCCTCAGACCTTACCATTCTCAATAGAGGCTAAATGTTGTTAATGCAACAGAAAAAACCCTCAAGTCTTAAGCTGATCTTTAGATGGGAAATAGGAAGCCAGGAGTAAAAAAATCTGGGCTGAGCAGTTATCAATCAATTGAGGTAACGGTTTGTCTCCCCTGCTCTCCTGCCCTCCGGGAAGCCGCAAGCATCCAAAAAGGGGTGAGCTAGCAAAGCTGGTAGGGAGCATATCAGTTTAAAACTTGAGCACAGCGAAGTCAGAGGTCATATCTTCTATGCCGATGCGAAGCGCTAAAACACTTCCTACAGACCAAACCTTCCGCGAGGTCCAGGGCGGCGGAACGCCCTGGTCGACAGGGGGCCGGGGGGAGCGAATTCCCCCCGGGTAGAGACTTGGCTTTCGAGCCCAATTGCGGTCTTACCGAGGACCACAACAAAACAGCCTTATCATCCTCAAAAGCCGGTGGGCAACGCCCGTCCTACTATGGCAACTCCCTGGCGATAACAGCAACGCAGTCACCCCGCTCAGCTTTTCCCTGAACGCGGCGGCAGAAGAAGGTGCCGGACTGCTGGGCGATTAGAAGCTGGGGCGATCGCTCTAAATTCTCCAAAAAGTGAATCTGCCCGATGGGCTCTCCCTGCCTGACCTCATCCCCGAGCTGATAAAACGGCTCATAAATCCCGGCTTCAGAGGCGATTACATAGTAAGAGCCGTCCGGGACTTCCATCAGACGAGTTTGGGGAGTTTCGACCGGCTGCGCCCCTGACAGCATGCCTAAGTGGACCAGGAGATTCTGCAGTCCCCGCTCCGCTACCTGCAAGGCCACCGGGGAAAGGGTAGCGCCGCCGCCAAGCTCGGTGGAGAGAAACAGCTTGCCCTGGTTTTCCACGGCAGAGTCCAGCATCCCTTCCATGTCGAGTTCTTCTAGAATCAGACCCACCGGAGCCCCAAAGGCCGTCAGCGCCGCCAGGGTTTTGGCCATCAAGTCTGGATTTTCTAATCGATGACAGATGGCGCTGGGGATAAACTCCAGAGACGAGCCGCCAGAATGCATATCCAGCACGACATCCGCCAGGGGCAGCAGCTCGGTGTAGACGTAGTGGGCAATCATCGGGGTAACGGTGCCGGTGCGGCTGCCGGGGAAGACCCGGTTCATGTTGCCGCCGTCGATTGGCGATAGCCGGGTGCCCGATCGCAGGGCCGGATAGTTGAGGGCCGGGAGCACAATGATTCGTCCCCGCAGGTTTTCAGGCTCTAAAGTACGCACCAGCTTGGCCAGGGCGATCGGCCCTTCGTATTCGTCTCCGTGGCTGCCCCCGGTGAGCAGCAGGGTTGGCCCCGCGCCGTTTTTGACCACGGCGATCGGCATTAGCAGCGACCCCCAGGCCGACTCGTTGCGGGAATAGGGAATCACCAGGTTAGAGATTTGCTTGCCGTCGCGATCGAAGTCAATGTCGGTGCTGATGCGGGAGGGGAGGGAGGTAGAAGTCATGGGGTCTTGAATTAACACGGTCGGTCGGTCAAGGCGATAATAAGCCCAACATGAATGAGGATCCTAATGTCAGTGAGTCAGTTTTAGCTCTTTGACAGCGTTAAGCTGATAGAACCTGTTCCTGTGGAAGCAGGGAAAGCTGCTCCCACAAGGACAATAGGCTCTATCGTGGAGGTTTTTAATGATGGCGAAGCTTTCTTGATTGAACTGTTTGGTGGCTGGGTTAAGTATGACGAAAAAGGAGACTTTGCCCCTGCTTCTCCAGATGAGCCTGAAGCCTTTATGGAAACGATTGGGGTCGAAACTGTCTACCCAAACCAGATCACCCTGGCGGCTTCAGTTCGGGAAATGATGGGCGATCGCAGCTCTTTGAGGGTTTTAGCCGACGAGCTATCGGACGATCTGGTGGGTGAATAGCGATCTGCTGAGGGTTAGAGATTGTAGCGGCATTCGCCAGATGGAGAGGCATCGGTGTCAAGTGATTCTCAAGAAATTAAGACTACTCGCTATTTTGAGGAATTCGCGTCTCGAAAACATCCTGAGGTTGACCGAGAATGGATCAAGCCGGTATTAGAGCGGCCTGTAAAGACTGAGAAACAAGCTAACAACCGCATTTCTTATTGGGGTAATGTTGAGGGGGCGGGAGGTCGTGTTTTACGAGTGATTACGTTAGAAGATGGAGAAACTGTTCATAACGCTTATTTTGATCGAAATTTTTTCAGGCGGCAGCAGCGAGGAGAAGAACCAAAGTGAAAATTCAGTATTTTGAAGATACAGATACCTTGGCTATTGAGCTAACTAATAAATCTGTCGCAGCAACAGATGCGGTTTCTGATGATTTGATTTTAGACTATGACAATGAGGGTAAAGTAGTTGCAATCACCCTCGACAATTATTCTAAAAATGTAGACACCGTTGATCTTCAGGCTTTTGGTATTTCATTGCTGGCAGCATGAAGATGAGTCTTGGTGGGGCTGGTTTTTGGAGGGCAGAATCGTGAAGGTTGTTTATGACGCTGAGGTTGATGTTTTGCGGATTCTCTTCAGTGATGCTGCTATCGAAGAGAGCGACGAAGACAGACCCGGGACCATCCTGGATTACGACGTTGAAGGAAATATTGTCGGCATTGAAATTTTAGATGCCTCGAAGCGAATGCCGAATCCGCGCTCGATTGAGCATGGAATGATGAGTCGAGTAGCATATGCTGGATGACGCGCCAGCAGGAACCGACCAACAAGGGAGGCTCATATTGGATTTCACTCCGTTCTGCTCAACCCACATCTAACGCATATACAATTTTGAAGAAAAAGTTAATATTAATTATTTTGGTCTCATCTGGGTAAAGCAGATATAAGCTAGCTCATGTATTTGCGAAGATTGAAGCAATTCTTCCAGATTTATGACAAACGAACAATTATCTTTGTTTTCCCAAGAAGATTCTCAAGACTTCTTTGATCGAAAACGGAGCTGGTCAGCTTCCAAACATAGACTCCTGCTGAAATTTCTCCAATCTTTTTGCTACGTCTTAGGAGGTGGCAAATATCCTTCTAAAAACCTGAACTATGTGGATGGGTTCGCTGGAAAGGGAAAGTACGAGAAAGGCATTGGAATCACAAACTTCACCGATCAGTCAAGCTTCTGGAAGCGATACAATGCAAATTTTTGCGACACAGATGGCTCTCCTTTAATAGCTCTGAAATGCGCAAAAATCTTTAAGGAAGAAGGTCGAGTCGAATTGAAATGCCATTTTTCAGAGGCCAATAAAAAATCCTTCTCGGAATTAGAAAATAATTGCAAGAGCTTTCAAGATTACGTGCCTTATCAACTCTACGGACCTGGAGATTTTGGAAACTTTTTGCCAAAGATTATTAATGGACTAGATGGCAATCCCACACTGTTTTTCTTGGACACATTTGGCGTAAAGGGTGTTTCTTTTGATCAAGTGAAGATGGTGAATAATTACCTAAGGAAACACAAAGGAGAAGTTTTTCTTCTATTCCACAATATATCCGTTGCTCGTCATGCAGGACAATCAACTGCTGCCGCAAAAAATCCAAGAACGCAAAAAGCAGTCGAGACATACACAAAGAACTTAACTGATTTATTAGGTATTAATTCAGAACCGGTTTGGAAGGCAAAATGGCACGAGTTGCAAGGACAACCGCAAGAGTTTGAGAAATGGGCCTTATCTTTTTTTAAGAGGAGAGTATTAGAAGAAACCTCAATAGGAGGCGTTACGAGTTTTGAAATAAAAGAATCTTACTATGATGTTAGACCAAAATACAGTATTATAGTTTGCAGCAATAAACCTGACAAATCATTTGGAGAACTTTTGAATGATTTTGTCTTTAGAGAAAGACACTCTCTCTTCTTTAGGGAAAGCTACTCGGGACTCGAAAAGTTTTTAGAAGGAGAATGGCAAAAAGAGATTAATCAGAATGCGGCTTATATCAAGCCTTATGTCCTTGATTGTATCCAGAAATCTAATTGGTCAACAGTAGAAGAAACCATTACAAATACCATTCTAAAAGTTGGAGAATTGGGTCTTTTAGATCGCTCGCATTATCGAAAAATCATTCTTGGTCTCTACGATGAAGGTTTTCTCCAAGCACGGAATTTAGGAAGAAATGGGCAACCAACTGGCAAGACATGTATTAAAATAGTTTCATAGTACTAAAGATCTAGTGTCGCTTTCATGGGATGGGTACTATTGATAGCGTTTTTATGGGGTTCGGGCTGAAAAATGTCAGTAAAATCTGAAATCGAATGGACTGAGGCGACTTGGAATCCTACAACAGGTTGTGACAAGATTAGTCCTGGTTGTAAAAATTGCTACGCCGAGAGGTTTGCCGAACGATGGAGAGGTATTCCAGGGCATCCTTACGAGCAGGGATTTGACCTGAAAATTTGGCCTGAAAGGCTCGAAAAACCTCTTTCCTGGAAAAAGCCAAGAAAAATTTTCGTCAACTCTATGAGTGATTTATTTCATGAATCTGTGCCTGATGAATTTATTTTTAATGTCTTTGAAGTAATGAAAAGGGCTGAATGGCACCAGTTTCAGGTTTTGACAAAAAGGCCGCAGCGAATGCTTGAAGTCGCGGAAAACTTTCACTCTCTACCTTCAAATATTTGGTTGGGTGTGAGTGTCGAATCGCAGGCTTGGATTTGGAGAGTAGATGTTTTGAAAAAGGTGCCTGCCAAAATCCGTTTCTTGTCTTGTGAGCCTCTATTAGGACCGTTAAAACTACACCTCCAAGGTATAGATTGGGTAATCGTTGGGGGTGAATCTGGTTTTGGTGCTCGGCCTATGCACGAAGAATGGGTCCGCGATATCAGGGATCAATGCTTGGATTCCAATGTCGCCTTTTTCTTTAAGCAATGGGGAGGTATACAAAAGAAGCGCAATGGTAGACATCTCGATGGAAGAACTTGGGACGCTTTTCCTAAAAATTTAAGTTACAGCTTGTCATGAATAATTAATGGGCACTACCTGTTCAAGGTAACTCAGCAGTTTAATGGTAAGTAGGAAAACCTAATTAACGTAGCTCTGAGTTTCTAGAAGCCTTGCTATATCGAGATCGGAATGTTGATTAGCTTGAGCCACCGACCTAATCGAAGCATCTAATTTAATGGCCCTAATTCGTCAGGTAGCTCCTCGATCGACCACTGCAATACCCGACAAAGCGCTTTTACCTGTGGCAGCGTCAACTTAGCTTCCTTATATCGACCAGTTTCCCAGTTACTCACCGTCTGCACTGACACATCTACCGCAGCAGCTACATCCCGCTGGGTAAGACCCAGTTCTTCACGCCGTCGCTTCAGTGAAGATTCTTGTGAAGGTGATTGTTCAGGCATTGATATCAAGAAACTTATATAAGCTGCTTGATGTTTTGCTATAAGCTGCTTATAGTTAGAGTGGATTTAATAAACGGCTCGGGCAGCGATATCCCTTGAGGACTCTGCTGTCAGAGGCGTTTGAGAATTTGCTAACTCAGTCTCTCATCTTGTGGAGGGTTTTGTGCCCTTCGCACCGTTTCTTGTTGCAAAAAACCAAGGATTCCAGGATCTAGCGAGAACTCTGGAGCCTACTTGCCGTCATCCTTTCAACCAGCTATGCAAGAATTCATCCCCAACACCGAAACTTACAGCCTACCCCCCAGTTCTCCAGCAGAGGCTCTGCCGCCCCGCGAACCTGTTCGGGTTATCCTCATCGGCTCTGCGGCAGGCATTAACCTCGTCATCGGCATTCTCCATCGCCTCGGCTTTGCCGAACCCCGCGCTTGGAGCAAATTGCAGCGCGACCCTAATACTGGCCTGCCTATGCGGGTACTGACCAAGTGGATTCGGCGAGGGAGTGAGGAGTGATACCAAATCCGAATCCCATAGCCCCGATTCCAAACAGGCGATTTGCGTAGGGGCATAGGCAAAGCCAAGCCCAAGGCTTTACGGCGTTTGCCCAGTTCAATCGGGGGTAGCTGAGGCAGATTCTCCTTTACGTTTAGTTATTCTAAATAGCGCGGGCGGTCAGGTTTTCCAGGACAACCTCAGGGACATTGCCCGACCCCAGGGTTTCCTTAGCATCCAAAATCTCAATGCCCACCAAAAGCTCACCTTCTCCCATCTTCAGGGTGATTTCTTCGGTCAACTGTACATTTCGGCATTGGTGCTGGCCTTCGACTAGCCGAATGTACATGGCATCTATTTCAGGGTCATAGCTGATTTTCATAGATTGCTCTGAGGCGGCTTCCCCAGATTAAACCCCATACAAATACCATTCGTGTTCCGTGGGCGACACGATGCCTGCCATTTGGGCCTGTTCTGCCCATTTGCAGCGGCTGTAGACGTGGCAGTAGTCCTTGCCAAAATAGTCCTTGAGAATCGTCCCTTGATCGAAACGGGTCAGGGCTTCCCGCCAGGTGCGCGGCAGGCTTGAGGGATACTGGTCGTAGGCGTTGCCCTGGGTTAAAGTCGGTGGCTTGAGCCGCTGTTCTAGCCCGTAGTCCAGTCCGGCCAGAATCGCCGCCAGGGTGAGATAGATATTGGCATCCGCCCCCGGCACCCGATGCTCAAACCGGGTCGCCCCCGGATCTCCGAGGGGGATTCGCAGGGCGGTGGTGCGGTTATTCACTCCCCAGCAGGGGGCTACGGGCACAAAGGCTCCTTCCCGGTAGCGGCGGAAGGAGTTGCTGTTGGGGGCAAAAATCGCCATGGATTCCGGCATCGCTTCGCACAGACCCGCGATCGCCCACCCCAGCCGTTCACTGCCGGCGGGGGCATCGTCCGCCGCCTGGAATACGTTGTTGCCAGCCTCATTCAGCAGGCTCACGTGGACATGCAGACCACTGCCCGATCGCCCCGTCAGGGGCTTGGCCATAAAGGTGGCATCCAGGCCGTGGGCGATCGCCAGGCTTTTCACTACCCGCTTAAACATCACCGCATGGTCGGCGGCGGCGAGGACGTCGCTCTGGTGGGCCAGGTTGATTTCGTAGTGACCGGGGGAAGATTCGGCCACCAGGGTGTGGGTGGCGATGCCCTGCTGGGCGCAGGCGTCGGTGATGGCCCTGAGCACCGGGGCGAAGTCTTCGAGTTCGCTAATGGCGTAGACCCCGGTTTGGCTAGACCGTCGCCCGGTCAGCTGGGACTTGGCAGGCTGCGGCCCGTTGTCGCCCATGGCGCGATCGAGCAGATAAAACTCCAGCTCCACCGCTACGCAGGGGGTCAATCCCTTAGCCTGTAGGCGGTTCAACACCCGTTCTAACACTCCCCTGGGATCGGCAAAAAACGGGCTGCCGTCCGCTTCCACCATGGAAATTAAGACCTGGGCGGTGGAGTCTGACCAGGGCACGGGGGTGAGGGTATGGGCCACGGGCAAGCAGTTAAAATCCGCTTCCCCCGACTCCAGAATGAACCCCGTATCGTAAACAATATTGCCGTTGATATCCATCGAGAAGGTGGAACAGGGCAGGCGAATCCCCTCACGGAACACCGTTTCCAGGGTTGCCGCCCGCACCCGTTTTCCCCGCAAAACACCGCTGGTATCCACCAAAATTAAATCGATTTCGCTGACTGCAGGATGCTGGCTGAGAAAATGTTGGGCGATTTCAACGCTCATAGGTGGCAGACGATGGAGGGCATGGGGGCAGTATTGCAGATGCCCATTTCCCATATCTCCCCCATCTTTTCCCTTCTCTCCCTGGGCAGCCGAGAAATCAAGACAAAACCTATCTCCCTGAGGGAAAGGGATTGAGGGGAAGGCTCAAAGAAACTATTTTCTCAGGCCATCACCGGGGGATGCCCCGACTGCATCTTTAGAAAAACTTTCGCTATGACCCCTGATTGGGCAATGGATATTACAGTTCTGGTCAATGCCATCCAGCATACTAAGCCTATCTACGAGCCAGGAGATCCGTTCGTAATTAAGGGTTTACTCCCCTGTTGTCTCTCGGAAAGAGTGCTATGTCTTATTCCCAGCCTGCCGATCACGCCGCCACGGCCACCCTCGACGACCGCGCCCCAGCCATCATCGTCAAAGATTTAGAAAAGTGGTACGGCAACGGATTTCACGTGCTGAAAGGCATTAGCCTGACCATCAATCGGGGGGAAGTGGTGGTGGTGATGGGGCCATCGGGTTCCGGTAAGTCCACCTTCATTCGCACCTTCAACGCCCTCGAACCTTACCAGAAGGGCAGCATCGAAATCGACGGTATGAACCTGTCCCACAGCGGCAAAACCATTGACGCCATCCGGCAAGAAGTGGGCATGGTGTTTCAGCAGTTCAACCTGTTCCCCCACCTCAGCGTGCTCGACAACGTGATGATTGGCCCGATTGAGGTGCGGGGCTGGAAGAAGGCTAAGGCCAAGGACGTTGCCGCCCAGCTGCTAGAGCGGGTGGGGATTTTGGAGCAGGCCCACAAGTATCCGGGGCAGCTTTCTGGCGGCCAGCAGCAGCGGGTGGCGATCGCCCGGGCCCTGGCCATGCAGCCCAAAATCATGCTGTTTGACGAGCCCACCTCCGCCCTCGACCCGGAAATGGTGCGGGAAGTGCTGGACGTGATGCGATCGCTGGCCCGCTCTGGTATGACCATGGTCTGCGTCACCCATGAAGTCGGCTTTGCCCGAGAAGTGGCCGATCGCATCGTGTTTATGGCCGATGGGGCCGTAGTCGAAGATACTACGCCTAAAGAATTTTTCAACAATCCCAAGCACAATCGCACCAAGCAGTTTTTAGCCCAAATTTTGCACTAAGGCATCGTTGGCACAGCCTCCCCAGAGGGGAAAGGGTCTACAGAGTATCTGTAACCGTAAAACTTAATTCTGACAAAGCACTAGGGGCTTTAGCGGGCGGCTGAATCTGGCCTATCTGCCCATCTGCCGCTTGAGTTCTTCTAGCTCTTCTTCTGTTTCCCAGCGCTGGAAGCTTTCTTCCAGGGGGTCCATGGGGGCCTGACCAAAATTAGTCTGGGGGCTGCGGTTCCAGCCGGTATCCCAGCTGGTCTGGGCGGTGCGCGGGGTCTGGGCCTGGGCCATTTTCAGCTTCAGCTCTCGGCGGCGGACGTGGACTCGCTGCTGCAGGTCGCGGGTCTGCTGAATCCGTTCTTTGACGGCTTTGGTCTGGCCCCAGAGCTGGTTGCCCTGGCGCAGCAGGGTGGCTTCCCGTTCCTGGGCCGGGCCGACTAAGTCCTGGCGGTTGGCGGCTTTGGCCTTGGCAATCCGGCCGTGCCATCGCTGAATCTCTTCGGCGGTGGCCAGAATGCTTTGTTCGAGCTGCTGTTCTCGCCGTTTCAGGTCGGCCAGCAGGTTGATGGCCTCCTCTTCCTGGCCCCGTAGCTGTTCTTCCAGGGCCATGAGTTCCAGGTGGGGATTGGCCTGCAAAAACTCGTCCAGGCGGGTTTCTAAAAAGCGGCTGAGATCTTCAAATAGGCCCATGCTGAGGGAATTGGGTACGGTGCAGTATCACCAAGGGGCACGGCATTGCCACGGCCCCAGGGCTATTCCCATTTTGCAGCCGGGTGGCTAAAACTGCTGGCCAATGAAAATCGATCGCACTTCCCCGTTGCGGCGAATCACGGCCTGATCGTTGGCAACGGACACCAGATTCCAGCCGCTTTCGCCAATGCGGCCACCGATGCTGACCCGCTGGGGAACGCCGTCGATTTGAAAGAGGGCGGCGGAGCGATCGCCCAACTCCAGGACGCCCATCAGGGTGTTGGTGGCGACGGGTCGTGGGGCCGTGGGGCTGGCGGCGACACCGGGATTAGCCGGGGCTGCCTGGGGC
>PYEQ01000098.1 GCA_003017785.1 filamentous cyanobacterium CCP5
CTCTGCTCCCTCGCCCCCTCGCTCCTCACCTCTCCCCCCATCTCCCTGATCAAAACGTCCTCAACGCTCTGCCGCCAGTTTCCGTAGGTCTGCACCAGCATCGGCAGGGAGGTACGGCCCTCGGGGGTGAGCCGGCTGAGGGCGGGGAGCAAACCGGCGTTGAGGATGGAGCTTTTGCCGACGCCGGAGGGGCCGTGGGTGACGATCAGGGTGCAGCGCTGTTCTTGTAGCCGCTGGATTAGGGCTACCACGTCGCGATCGCGACCAGAGGCAGTGATTTCAGCCGACACGGGCTGGGGCTGGGCTGGGACCGGGGCGTGGAGCTGGACGGCCCCGGCCCCGATGAATGCCCGCAGGTTATTGCGGTACTCCACCCGGCGACGTTCTAGCTTCACATCGAAGGCTCGACGGTAGTCGCCCATCTCAAAATAGTGGCGGGCGAGGTCTTCGAGAAGCTGCCGGTACAGCACCAGATCCGCCTGGGGGTCGGCTTCTCGGCGAGCCTGTTCGAGTAGAGCGATCGCATTTTCGGGTTGATCCAGATGCATCTGGGCTTCTCCCAGCAGAAATCGGTACCAGGCGGTTTGAAACTGGCGGGCGACGCTCAGAGCGCTGGAAAGAGCGGCGTTGGTAGTATTTGTTCGCAGGTTCGCTTCGGCGGTGGCAATCAGATCTAGGGCGCGCAAGGCGTGGGCCTGAGCGGTCGTCCAGTCCTGATCTTGCAGGGCAATTTCGGCTAGGAACCCGTAGTCGCGGGCCTGACGGACAACATCCTGGGTCTGCTGGTGGAGGTCTAGGGCTACCTGAGTCAGCTCTGCCAGGGTGGGCCAGTCCTGCTGTTTTTGCAGGACTTCGCAAAGGGCATGAATAAAGCGGGCGGGAAGTTCAGGCTTGCCGGTGGCTTCGAAGCTGACCAGGGCGGTTTCAAACCAGTGACGGGCCGATTCCAGGGAGGGCTGGTAGCTGATCCGCTGGAGGGTGGCAGAACTGCGCCACCATAACCCCATGTGGAACTCCAGCAGGGCGCGTTTCTCCAGCCCCGTGGGGGAGGGCGGACAGTTATCGGGATGCTGCTGCCAGTAGGTGAGGCTTTGGCTGTAGAGGTTGCAGGCAGTGTCAAGATCCAGGCGACTGTGGGCCTGACGGGCACGGGCGAAGCTGAGGCTGGCCTCCAGGTCTGGGTCGAGGGGACAGTGGGCCTGGGCCAGGTCTGCCAGGGCCGATTCCAGTTCGCTGCTGAGGCGACTGCCCGCTTCCAGGTCGATGAGGGGATCCCGGGGAATCGATTCGCTGGGAATTTGCAGCAGTCGGTTAAACAGGGCGTTGGCCTCCCGATGCAGGCCAGAAATCAGTTCTTCGGGGGGGAACTGGAAGCGAATGGTTGGGGGGCCGAGGTTCTTGAGATCCTGGGCCAGTTCGCTGATTTGAGCCAGCAGGCGATCGCCCGTCCACAGCACCAGGGGAAAGGCCAGCCGCTCCCGGTAGGTGTCGCGGGCCAGGTTGGCGGCTTTGAGCAACCCCTGGAGATTATCAACCTGATCCAACCCGGTAACCATCAGGGCGCTGGGGTTGGAGGTTCCAGCCGGATTCATGTGCAGGTGAATCTGGATGGCATCGAGCAGGCTGGGAATGCGATTGGGGAGGGGGAGCACCTGGAGCTGGGGATGGGCCAGGGCCAGGTAGTCGATCAGCAGATTTTGAAGCCGCTGGTAGTTGCAGCGGGCCAAGATCAGGGTAAAGCGGTCCCCTTGAAGGTCGATCGCCCGCTCCAGGGTTTGCAGCGCTGCCCGGTTATAGCCGATCACGTCGCTCATGGGTCGCCGTTGGAGGATGGACCGGTCAATCGCTGGTAGGTTTCGGTTTCTTTGAGCACCGGGTTAATGCCAAACCAGCGCCGCTCCGGGGCGCGGTACTCAAATAGATAGAGGCTGCGCAGCAGCACGTTGTAGTCTTCGTCGCTCTGCACCCGGCCTCGAGCAGCGGCCTCCAGCAGTAGCCGCCATTCCTGATCGTCAATCAGGCTGGCCAGATCGTCCCGTTCGTTGCGAATCACTGACTCTAAAGTATCGCGGCTAAAGGTCGGGTCTTGCTTCAGCAGACAGCCGTACATCAGCCGCATCAGGTTGCGCATGTGGCCGCCGCTGATGTAACAGAGGCGATCCAGGGTAGCCAAGTCTTCGAACACCGCCTCCACCCGATTCAAACGCTCTACCGGGGGCAGTTCGGGAAAGGCCCGCGCCAGGGCCATCTGTCGGAGCAGGGCCATACCGGGCTCATAGCGATCGCCCGCCTGATTCTGTACGGGCACCATCGGCAGTACCTGGGGCCGGTTGCCAAAGCGGTTGATTAGTTGGGGCAGCTCGTCAGAAAACACCAGCTCCAGCGGAATGGTGTAGACCACATGGCAGGCTAGCCCTTTGAGCTGTTCGCCGCGCCCGACAAACAAATATTCTGACTGAAGGCGATTGCCGTTGCGGCGCAAGGTATCCATCCGATCCAGGTTGTCCACGATGACTGCCAGCCCCCGCTTGCCCTGGATGGCGAGTCGTTCGGTGGCTGGCTGCAGCAGTTCAGTATTAATGGCGTCGATGATGCTGCGGGTGCGGGGCTCAAGGTACTGTTGGAGCTGGCTGAGGCGCTCCGGACTTTCGCGGGCTTCGGCGGTGACGGAAGCCATGCCCACGGAGAAACTGACTTCGCTGAGATCAATGGGATGCTGAAACACCTGGGCCAGATCCTGCAGCAGCCGCTGAAAATAGCTCGGACGGAGGCGAATGCCGATGTCCTCGAGGCTCTGGCTGACCCGGCGGGTGATGGCCATTAGCACGTTGGTGACTTCTACATTGCCCATTTCCAAATCCTGGTCGGATTGGAAATAGACCACGTGAAATCTGGCCTGCTCCAGGCTGGCCTTGAGCCGCAGCAACTCCGTGGACTTGCCGCTCCCCACGTGGCCGGTGAAGAGCTGGGCGGTGGGTCGGTCGGGGGAAACCAGGGCGATCGCCCGGTGAATTTCCTGGACGATGTCGCCGCCCCGCACCGAGGAAAAATCAATCAGGTATTGACGGTCTTCCGGGTTCGAAATCGCCAGGGGACGGCTGGGATTGCAGGCCCTGTAAAAGCGGGGCAGATCAAGCATGGATCGGCAGGGGACGGAGCTAGCCCTAGGGTATCGCAACCAAAGGTGAGACCTTGCTAGCTCATCCAGATGCGGGGGACTGCGACGGGTCTCTGCAGGTACCAGGGCCTAAGCTGCTGCCAGATGGCCACAAACCAGCGACGGGCCTGCTGGCTGGAGGGACCGCGATAGCGACAGATCAGCCCCGATTGCAGCTGGGTGACCCCAACATCACCCGAATATTGGCAATCCCAGAGCTGGCGGGCTTGAGCAATATGTTCTGACTCGGGCGATCGCCCTACTAGGGCCAGGGTCCCCACCACTGGATAACCAGCCAGCCCGTGGGGACTATCCAGCACCGGGCTGCCGCCGATCAGGAATTGGCGATCGCCCCAAATCGGCTGGCCTGCCTGCCAGACTTCGGTGTGCGATCGCATGTCCCCTTGGTCGAATCGTTCGCCCCGGGCGCTGCGGCCGAAGCGCATGATGTCCCAGCCTAGCCACAGGGCACCAGGGGCTAGCTCTACACGAATGTCCTGGCGGTAGCGGGCCCCATTGAACAAAATCGCCTCCTGGGGCAGCCATTCTAAACAGGTATTGGCTTCGAGGTGGAGGTGCACCCGCTGACGGGCAGCGGCGTTTGGACAGCGGTAGACCTTGCTGGCAGCGGCGGTGGTGACTAATGCCTCTGACCCTGATTGCAAATGAATGTTGATATCCAGGCGATCGCCCCCCACCAGCCCGCCAGCCGTGTGCACCAGCACGCTCTGGCAGGGCTCATCCTGGCCAGACAGGGGCTTTTGCAGCCTCAGGGGAGCCTGGGCATAGGCGGTGACTGGTACGGTGCGACCCCCACGCACTCCGTAGACAAGCTGCGCTCTTCCCTGCCATTCGGAAGTAGACGCAGGAGGGGACTGAGGCAAAGCGGCCATAGCGGGTTCAAGCTTTAGTGAATGTCCAGCTTAATACCTGACGGGGGGCCTCTTTCAACGCTTGGGTAAGTTCTTGATTGGACTTAAACTGCAGCTGAGACAAATACACGGCATCCATGGTGACTTCACACTCCTTGGCAGCGAAGGGCCAGGGGGTAATGTGCAGCTGGCTGGACTCCTGGTAGATACTGTAGTCTTGCCCGTCGGGGCCGACGGTAATCTCGAGCTTGCGGCCGCCCATGGGAATTTGCCGCTGGCAGAGAATTAATGAGAGGCGATCGCACCAGCGCATAAATCGGTAGGCCCGTTCGGCTCGATCTTTTTTGATGCCCAGCTGATCGCGCCATTGAGCCTGTCGCTGCCGCTGATCTTTTAGAAAAACCGCTATTTCCGGGTCTTCCTGTTTGCCCTGGTTCAAAAAACACAGGTGCATGGAAATCAGCATCGCCACCCAGCGACCTTTGTACAGGGCCTCTTCGGCGTGGCGTACCAGCTGATCGACAGAATTTTCTCGCTCTAGACTAAAGTCCAGGGGCGCTCCCGCTTTCGTGAGCTGATCGTCTTCCCACTCTTTTTCTAAATCGTCGTGGTGGGCGATCGCGGCGATGGTTTCATAGAGTCGATGATTGCCCTCTCCGAAGTTCCAAAAACCAGCGATTTGGGCCGCCAATAGGGCATGGGCACGGTGATAAATAATTTCCCAACCATTGGCCTGCAAGTTGACAATCATGGGGAATAGTTCGGCTGATATTACTGGATACTGTAGGCGCTAGCACCATAGCCTTGAACGTCGGCCAGGGCTGAATCTCCCCGAGAACCGATGTTAGGAATGACGCTAAAGCTGCCGTCGGTTTCCATCACGACGGCTTCTACATTTTCTAATGAGCCAATCCCTTCGGCCCTGACCGCCGCCCGAATTTCTCCTTCGGTCACCCGCTCTTGAAGCAGGGCATTGCGACAAAATTCTCCCCGGAATAGCAGCAGGGTTGGTTGAGTTTTGATCAGTTTTTGAACAACTGACGATCGGGCTGACAGCCAGGTGAGTACAAACTGGAGCACAAGCAGAACCGAAAGCCCCAGGATGCCCTGCAGGAGCGAGGTGCCTTTGGCCAGCAGCATCGCCGCCAGAATTGAGCCGTAGGCGATCGTCACTACAAAGTCAAAGGCATTCCATTTGGAAAGGGTGCGTTTTCCGGAGATCCGCAGGGCCAAAATCACGAAGATATAGGCCAGACTACCAAAAAAGAACGTGTGGGCGAGGGATGCAAGATTGTTGAACATGGCCTGATCGTTGCTGAATAAAGACAATTATTTTGGCTTCGCAGTCGTCAATTTCGAGTTCTTAAATGCTCGGGTTTAGACTTTAAATTAAGGATGTCTATCTGTTCTAGCAGGCGAATTTGGCGATTGACAATGTCTCAAGGTCGTTCAAAAAGAGGGCAGCGATCGCTACCCTCAATAGGAGTTCGAAGACTAAGACTATTTGAACTTGTCTTTTACGTCTTCCTTGGTTTGCCGGGCTTCGGCTTCAGCCTGCTTGGCTTTACCTTTCGCCTTGTCTTCAGTATCGCCGGTCATTTCACCAACGCCTTCTTGAATTTTACCTTCGACGTTTTTAGCGGCTGCTTTTGCTCTTTCTTCAGTAGACATAAGCTGTCTCCTAATTGAACTTCAATTCATAGAGTATCGACTGTGACCTATCAGCAGAATCCGCTAAATGAGACAGAGCGGAAAATCTAAAAGCATAGATCTACAGGGGGCGATTTAGTCACCTGGCTAAACTCTTGGCTTCGGTTCATTCCAGTCTCTAGGGCGGGGGAGTATCCCCCGAAGCTCCCGGATCATCTGCCTGACATCATCAGGCCCATTTGCAAGTGATCTAATTGAGCCCTTGCCAGATCTCAGCTGAGCCTGATAGCTTGGCGGCGATCGCACTCTACGCAATAGTGGTAGCTGTGGTTCACCCTTGCTGCCATGAGCGTCTCCCCCAAAATCATCGTGCTCGACGACGACCCCACCGGCTCCCAGACGGTGCATAGCTGCCTGCTGCTGCTCCAGTGGGACGTGGATACCCTGCGGCTGGGGCTCCGGGACGACTCGCCGATTTTCTTCGTGCTCACCAATACCCGCGCCCGCACCCCTGAGGCTGCCGAAGCCGTCACCCGGGAGGTGTGCCAAAACCTGAAGCAGGCGATCGCCCTGGAAAATATCCAGGACTACCTGGTGGTCAGCCGCTCCGACTCTACCTTGCGGGGTCACTATCCGGTGGAGACAGAGGCGATCGCCCAGGAACTTGGTCCCTTCGATGCCCACTTTCTGATTCCCGCTTTCTTTGAGGGGGGCCGGGTCACCCGCGGCAGCGTCCACTACATTGAGGCCAATGGCAAAGCCACCCCGGTTCACGAAACGGAGTTTGCCCAGGATTCGGTGTTTGGCTACAGCACCAGCTACCTGCCCGACTACGCTGAGGAGAAAACCCAGGGTCGGGTCAAAGCCGACCAGGTCGAGCGGTTTTTGCTCTCAGACATTCGTGCTGGCACGAAAGACCGGCTGATGGGCCTAGAGAACAACGTCTGCTGCGCCGTGGACGGGGAAACCCAGGGGGATCTCAATCGCTTCGCCCAGGATCTGCTGGCCGCCGCCGCCGAGGGCAAGAAGTTCCTCTTCCGCAGCGCCGCCAGCATTCTCACCGCCCTGGCTGCCCTGCCGCCCCAGCCCAACGATGCCGAACACATGGGCACCTATGTGCGCGACGGCCAGCCGGGGGCGGTAATCGTCGGTTCCCATGTAAAGAAGTCCACCCTCCAGCTGAACGAGCTGTTGAAGGAAGCGGGCGTAGAAGGAATTGAGGTGGACGTAGCCCTGCTGCGCACCAGCGACAGGGACATCCGCGACCAGATCCTTGCCAGGGTTGTGGAACACGCCCGCGTGACCATTGCCGGGGGCAAAACCCCGGTAATCTATACCAGCCGGGAAGAACTCAGTTTTGATACGGTGCAGAGTCGCCTTGACTTTGGGGTGCAGGTGTCGGCCCTGCTGATGGACATCGAGCGGGGCCTGCCAGAAAACCTGGGGTTCTTGATCAGCAAGGGTGGCATCACCTCCAATGACACCCTGAGCAATGGGCTGGCGCTGCGATCGGCCCGCTTGCTCGGGCAGATTTATCCGGGCGTTTCCGTAGTGCGCGCCCCTGAAACCCATCCTCAGTTTCCGGAACTGCCGGTGGTGCTGTTTCCCGGCAACGTGGGGGATGAGTTTGCCCTGGCCACGGTGTACCGCAGGCTAGCTAATCTGGCTTAAGGGGGGGGGCCGGGTAGCGGATCTCCAGCGATCGCTCCCTAAGCCTCCGCCTTCACCTGACTGAAATACTCTTCGTACAGTCGGCAGCTGGGAACGGGATACTTGTCCTGCCAGTCAATCAGTCCCAGCCGTTGAAGCTGGAGGGATTCGCTCAGGGACAAGCTGTTCGCTTCCGATCGCAGCACCTGCTCAAACGCCTGGGACAGTTCAGGCTGCCGTTCTAAATGCAACATCTGCCACTGGAGATGAGATCCGTAGATGCCTTCTGCTCCGGGGCCCACCTTGACCAGTTCCTCTAGGGTCGTATCCTGGTGCCAGATGTGATACAGCCCCTTCTTTACCAGATAGGGCTGGCCGCCTACCAGTTCGGTGAGCTTTTGGGCCTGGGATCTCGACCAGTCCAGGTCGTAGCGATGGGCCAGCTCCAGGATTTGATCGGTGGTCAGGGCTTCTAGATTCACCGGTAGGCCAACGTTAAACGGAGACTTATTGGCATCTAGGGGGATATATACATCGGTGGAATGGACCACCACCAGCCGTAGCCGCTTCCAGACCTCCTGGTTTTTGCCTTCTTCGTGCCAGGTGCGCAGCAGGCTAAAGAAATCTCCGGCCAGCTCTGGATACTCGAATAGCCGATCCACGTCATCCAGCCCTAGCACGACGGGAGCGGCACTTTCTGCCAGCAGATACTGCTCGAAGTAGCTCTTGCAGCTAATCTGGCTGCCAAACAGTTCGTCCCAGTAGTCGGCCAGTCGGTTAGGCCGCTTTAGCCCCAGCCCCACACTGGCGCAAAACCACTGGAGCAGCCGGTTGAAGTCACGAAAGATATTGCGATCGGCCAGTTGAAAGCTCAGCAGCACCGTCTGGCAGCCCTGGCGCCCAGCATGGTCTAAAATCCGCGACATCAGGGAGGACTTGCCAGCCCGTCGGGCCCCTTTGATCCGAATCAGCGCCCCTGGCTGGAGCACGGTCTTAAAGCTATCTGCCTCCGCTGGTGGCCGTTCAATGTAGAACCGTGAGTTGAGGGGTACCTGCCCTTCTGGCAGTTCCGGCTCCTCAGCGATCAGGCTGTCTTCACCGGGAACCGTAGCGGCCTCCAGGTCGTCTGGATAAAAAAAGTCGCTGCTTTCTAAATCAAGGTTGAAAGCCCGAAAACAGGCTTTGATACTCTGTTTATCGACCTTTGATTCGCAGGCGAAGACTTTGGTCAGGGTATCGACTGCTAGGCCGGTGCGTTCGTTGAGATCTTCGAGGGTGTAGCGATTGCCATGGTTCTCGTCCATCTCGATATCGGCTTTGGCAGCCAATAGCTTGTTGAGCCCGATTGGGGTGAGAATGACTCCTCGGCGGCGGCGGCGTTTAGCAGGAACTGGGGACATGGGCAAACCCTGATGACCGATTAGTACAGCGTTGTCTACAGTAAATTCACCGGATATTCCGACATAAATTGACGGTCCTTATCGATAAGGGTACTGCCATAGCGGGTGGATCGCTGGGTCACATTCATCGCTTCTGCGAAATTTTACCTAGATTATGCTCACCGCGGGTTAGCCCCTGGGCGGCTCTGGCAGGCAGCTCTAAGGAATAAGGCTGCTTTGGTAAAATCAACCCGATCAGCGAAGCTCTCTCAAATTATGGCTCGGAAGCTCTATTACAGCGGACGATCGCCCTATGCCCGCAAGGTGCGGATTGTGCTGGCGGAAAAGCAGCTGCCCTATGAGCATGTCGAAGCCAATATTCGCCAGAAAACCCCCGAGTTTTTGCGGCTTAACCCCATCGGCAAGATTCCGGTGCTAGTGGATGAGAATGGTCTGGTGTTTTGGGATTCGACCCTGATTGTGGAATACCTGGATGAGACCTATCCCCAGCCGTCGTTTTATCCCAGCGATCGCCTAGAGCGTCTACGCTGTCGCCAGGGAGAAGAACTGGCCGACGCCATGACCGATCAGGTGGTGGCCCGCTGGTATGAGGCCCGCAAGGGGAATCAGGCTAAAGCTTCCGTGGAGGCCCGCCACCAGCAGGACATGGATCGGATGCTGGCGGTATTCGAAACCCAGTTGGGAAAGACTCCCTATTTACTTAACGACCAGTTCACCGCTGTGGATATAGCGGCCTTGTGCGGTCTGGGCTACTACACCCTGCGCTTCGGCCCAAGCTGGCAGCGGCAATGGCCGCGCTTGGGCCAGTGGTTTGAGGGGCTGCACCAGCGATCGTCAGTGCAGGAGACAATGCCTGTAAAAGATACTACGCTGCTGAAACACTCACAAACTCACCTGTAGAGCAGGGCTTTGGAATGGGCTCACCCCTCTCGTGTAAATCTTCGAAATGCAGTTCAATAGCTTCTCTGATCAGCCTCAACACTTCTTCCTTGTTATCACCTACGGCAACACAGCCCGGCAAGTCTGGAACGTAAGCACCATAGCTGTTTGAGCCTTTCTCAACGATGACTATGTATTGAAGATCCATGCTCATTTCAAACCTGCTTGCTTGAAAATGCTGTTGAGTGTCCCCGGAGGCACATCAATACTTGGCTTACCAGCAACCGTTACCGTTCCAGGTTTGGTTGAATGACGAAACTGTCGGTGGCTGCCTTTGATCCTAACCTGGTACCATCCATCTTCTTCTAGCAGCTTAATAATCTCACGAACTTTCATGAGTTGTCTGCTCCTGAACGGGCTACATCCCAACCGTAAGGCCCTCGAAATGCAAAATTGCGCAGTTTGTCCCGCTATGGGTGCCCATTCTGGGTGCTACACCCTAAACCGTAAGGCTCTCGAAATGCCAAAGAATAAAATTGCAGAGATTGCAATCCTGGTGAAGGATTGTTGGCCGCGATCGCGTTGTCGATTTCTCGCTATGCTAGAAATCCAGCGGTGTAGTACATTTGCGGCTTGTGACTCTGTCCTCTGCTTCTGAAACCCTAGTCAACCAGCCCGAGCGGCTAGAGGCGCGGCTTAAGGAGATTCCCCGAGAGCCCGGTGTCTACTTTATGAAGGACAGCCGGGGCGAGACGCTCTACATCGGCAAGTCGAAGGTGCTCAAGAACCGGGTGCGGTCCTACTTTCGCGACAAGCACCACCACGCCCCCCGCATTGCCCTGATGGTGATGCAGATCGTCGATATCGAGTTCATCGTTACCGACACCGAGGCGGAGGCCCTGGCCCTGGAGGCCAACCTGATCAAGCAGCACCAGCCCCACTTCAATGTGCTGCTCAAGGACGATAAGAAATATCCCTACCTCTGCGTCACCTGGTCGGAGGACTATCCCCGCATCTTCATCACCCGCAAGCGGCGCAAGAGCCTCAAAGACCGCTACTACGGCCCCTACGTGGATACCGGCCTGCTGCGGCGGACGCTGAACATCGTCAAGCGAATTTTTCCGCTGCGGCAGCGGCCCCAGCCTCTGTTTCGCGATCGCCCCTGCCTCAACTACGACATTGGCCGCTGCCCCGGCGTCTGCCAGCAGCTCGTCACCCCTGAGGACTATCGCAAGACCCTGGAGCGGGTGGTAATGATTTTCCAGGGGCGCACTAAGGAACTGGTGGAGGCCCTGACAGAACAGATGCAGCAGGCTGCCGAAGACCTGCGGTTCGAATATGCCGCCCGGCTGCGGGACCAGATCCAGGGACTGGAGCGGCTGACCGCCGACCAGAAGGTGGCCCTGCCCGATGACACGGTATCGCGGGATGCGATCGCCCTGGCTAGCGACGACAAATACGCCTGCG
>PYEQ01000099.1 GCA_003017785.1 filamentous cyanobacterium CCP5
AGATGTGTATAAGAGACAGACACTGGCTGGATCTATGAAGGGCCGTGGATGGTTCGCCGGGTAATGGAAGGGCTGCTGGAGCATCTAGACGCCCACGGCTTAAAGGACATCCAGTCAGCGGTTGGCCTAGATCACCAACCTTAGGCAGCCGCCGCTGAAATTAGCTCCCCCGTCAAGCTCTCTGAGGGTAGTTGGGCGTAATCTGAGGTTCGTGGTAGCTTACGGAGCAGTGCATAGCGATTCATGGTTTCTATTCCTCCTACTCAAAGACTTCTACCGTCGCCGACGGGGCCGCTACAGGTGGCTCTGCTGAATAGGGCTATCTCACCCTCCCCGCTGGCTGCCGTCAGCTTGTCCCTAGTGATTCCTACCTTTAATGAGGGACAAAACTTAGAAATCTTGCTCAGGCAGATATCTGGGCTGCTGGATCGGCGACTGCCCGACGACTATGAGCTGATCGTGGTCGATGATGACAGCCCAGACGGCACCTGGCAGACCGCCTTAGATTTAATCCCGCAGTTTCCCTGCTTGCGAGTGGTGCGCCGCCAAGGGGAGCGGGGCCTATCCTCGGCGGTGATTCGGGGCTGGCAGGCGGCTCAGGGCCGTATTCTGGGGGTGATTGACGCCGATTTGCAGCATCCGCCAGAGGCGCTGCTCGAGCTGTTCGAGACCATTCAGGCTGGAGCTGATTTGGCTGTGGGGAGCCGCCACGTAGACGGAGGCGGCGTTAGCGAATGGAGTTTGATCCGGCGATTTCTATCCCGAGGGGCGCAGATTCTTGGCCTGATCCTGGTGCCCGAAGTGGTCGGTCGGGTCAGCGACCCCATGAGCGGGTATTTCCTGGTGCGGCGGGAGGCGATCGCTGGTCCGCTGCTTAACCCGGCTGGCTACAAGATTTTGCTGGAGGTTCTGGGGAGAGGCCAGATTGGTGAAATCGCCGAGGTGGGCTACGTGTTTCAAGAGCGCACCGAAGGCGAGAGTAAAGTCACCTGGCGACAATACATCGACTACCTTCACCATCTGGTGAGATTACGGCTGGGCAAGCGGTTTGAGCGCATAAACCAGCGATTTCCCCTGGGCCGCTTTCTGCGCTTTGGCGTGGTCGGCTTTAGCGGCGTGTTTGTGGATATGGCGATTCTCTACCTGCTCCACACCAGCCTGGGAATCCCCCTCACCCGTAGTAAAATCCTGGCCGGAGAAGGGGCAATCATCAATAACTTTATTTGGAATGATGCTTGGACGTTTGCCGATGTCAGTCGCCGCCAGCAAGGCTGGGGAGCCCGTCTGAAGCGGTTTTTGAAGTTTAATGCTGTCTGCCTGTCGGGACTGGTGCTGAATGTGATTGTGCTGAACGTGGTGTATAACCTGATCTTTGGTCAGCGCTGGGCCTATTTGGCAAACCTGATTGCGATCGCCGCTGTCACCCTGTGGAACTTCTGGCTGAACCTAAAACTTAGCTGGCGAGTAACTGACGCCCGGGGGAAGTGAATAGTCCCTTAAAATTTAGTCAGGTCGATGTCGACGCTCCGCCTAGAGCGCGAATTGTCATCGGCGGTAGAACGTACATTGATGGCTTCAACCAGCTGGTCTAAATCTTCGTTATTAAACAGGCTTTCTTCAGAAAAGTTATAAAGCCCCTCGTAGCGGCGATTGAGCTGATCGAGGGTTTCTTGCCGCATCTGCTGGTAGTCTGGCAGTAACGGATTCGCTGTTTCAATCGACGATGCAGCCTCCGTCAGATCGGAGGCACGGCCCTCAGTCTGAGCCATTCCTGCTGGTTGAATGATCACCAGGGCAATCATTCCGGCCATTCCCCAAACAAGTCCAAGCCTCATCCCATGACCTCTGCGCAACACCCAGTAGTTTCCATCCTAAAACGGGGCCATGGGGCACGGGGCTTAGCTTGAACAATTCTCCAAATCCGTTGAGACAAACTTGCTGAGCAATGAAATTCCAGGTGCTTCCAGGAGAATCAACCAGTTAACGCCTAAACGCTCAGCGCAGTCAGCTCATCTACTCCCCACCTGGAGGCCACCTGCTCAGTCAAAACTCGCTAGAAGGTGACAACACTGCGAATGCCCTTACCTTCATGCATGATGTCGAAGGCTTCGTTGATCTGCTCGACCGGCATCACGTCAGTAATCAGGTCGTCGATATTGATTTTGCCATCCATGTACCAGTCCACAATTTTGGGCACATCGGTACGCCCCCTGGCTCCGCCGAAAGCTGTGCCTTTCCAGACTCGACCAGTGACGAGTTGAAACGGACGAGTACTGATTTCGTGGCCGCCGGGGGCTACCCCGATGATCACGCTCACCCCCCAGCCCTTGTGGCAGCACTCCAGTGCCTGACGCATAACGTTGACGTTGCCGATGCATTCGAAGCTATAGTCGGCTCCGCCCTTAGTCAGGTCTACTAGATAAGACACCAGGTCTCCGTCCAATTCTTTCGGATTGACGAAGTGGGTCATGCCAAACTTTTCCGCTACTTCTTTTTTGGTGGGATTTAGGTCAACTCCCACAATCATGTCAGCCCCCACCATGCGGCAGCCCTGAATGACGTTCAGGCCAATGCCGCCGAGGCCAAACACTACGACATTAGACCCTGGTTCAACCTTAGCGGTGTTAATAACCGCGCCAAGGCCGGTGGTAACGCCGCAGCCGATGTAGCAGACCTTATCGAAGGGAGCATCCTCGCGAATTTTTGCCAAGGCAATTTCTGGGATTACCGTGTAGTTAGCAAAAGTGGAGGTGCCCATGTAGTGGTACAAATCCTGGCCGTTAAAGGAAAATCGCTTGGTGCCGTCAGGCATCAGCCCCTTTCCCTGGGTGCCCCGAATTGCCTGGCAGAGATTGGTCTTCATGCTGAGGCAGTATTCGCACTGGCGACACTCTGGCACGTAGAGAGGAATGACATGATCCCCTGGCTTGAGGCTTTTGACCCCAGGGCCCACTTCGGCCACAATACCTGCCCCTTCATGGCCCAGGATCGCCGGGAATAATCCTTCAGGATCCTTGCCAGACAGGGTGTAGGCGTCGGTATGGCAAATGCCAGTTGCCTTAATTTCCACGAGTACTTCCCCTTCTTTCGGACCTTCGAGCTGAATGGTTTCAATGCTGAGGGGCTGACCGGCTTCAAGGGCAACAGCGGCTTTGACATCCATAGGGATCTCCGTGGTTAGGGGCTGCTGAATAGGATATCGACTATGGAGGGTGAGTGCTAGGGGAGATGGGGGAGTAGAGCAACTGGCTTACCGCTTCATCGCCTCACCCCCTCACCATCTATACCGCTCTCGTTAACCAGGTCGGCTCCATTACCCTGGGCCGCTGGGCATGGGAGGGCATGGTGCTGCGGAAGGACTGGTAGTAGTCTTTGCGGGATTCTTCGAACAGGTAGCGCAGTTCTGCAACGGGGTTGGTGTGGTGGTCGACGCGCAAGTCTAGGTAGGGATAGACCTCGCTGTGGACCACATAGAGGGCGGCGGACTGGCGGCCGCGCTTATCGCCGCCAGCGGCTTCACCGGCCTCTAGGGTGCGAATCAGGCGATCGCAGAATTCCACTTCAGAACTAGCCCGGTAGGTGTCCACCATTGCCTCTAGGGTGAGGCCGCAGACCAGCATGTTTCCTGCAACGGAAAAGTTAGGAAAACTCAGATGTCCAGCCCAGTCGGTGCAGTCACGCCCAGTCCAGGCGGCGGTGTGGCCGTTGTGATCGACCAGGTGCACCTGGCGCTGATGGCGGTCTTCGTCGTGGTCGAGCAGCAGATGAATCACCGCATCGGCAGGGGTTTCGTCGAAAATGCTCTCGGTGGCGACCCGACGTTCTAGCATGCGCAGGCCACGAATGCCCAGGAGAGGGTTGGTCTGGGCCTGGGTGGCGATCGCTCCGATGCCAGCTTTAGCGTGGGGTACCAGCGCTCCCACGGCTAAGTGCTTGGTGGCTACGGCAATGCCCATCATGCCTGTCTTGGGATCCCGCGCCACGATTGAAAATGTCATCCTTAATTCCCCCTATTCTGTGTAGAAAATTCGTATCCCAGTAATTGAATTTTTCCCGTTTTCTCCCCTTCGGGCCGTTTCAGTTACGAATCCGTGACAGCTCTGTTGTCAACAGTCAGAACCCTTGAATATCAGGGTTTTCAGTCATTTATCTCTGTGAACTATTGGCCCCAAGAACCGGGCATTTTATGGAGATGTGGAGTGTTCTTTACAGAATGAAACAAAGCCAAGTCTATCAGCTTCAGAGATGTCTTTATCTCAGACAGGTCAAGGGCGGTAGCGGGGGATTTACCCTGCTCGAAGCATTAATCGTTGTAGTTTTGATTGCGCTATTGATGGCGATCGCTGCCCCTTCCTGGCTGGGCTGGCTGGAGAACCGCCATGTGATCGCAGCTCAAGACGATGTTTACACAGCTATGCGGCTAGCCCAACAAAAGGCTTCTCAAAATCGAGCCATTTGGCAATTCAGTATTCGTGATACAGGGGGGCAGTTAGAGTGGGCGATTCATCAGTCGTCAGTCAGTCCAACCCTATATCCGGCGTGGAAGTCTTTGAACCATGCCGTTCAGTTTGACCCAAAAGACACAACCCTGCAGAAGGATAGCCGGGACAAGAGCGTCCACTATGTCCGTTTCAACCATACCGGTGATATTTCTGGCCAACTGGGAACGGTCACGTTTATGGGGCGTAGTGGTGGTAAGTCAAGGCGCTGTGTGGTTGCTTCTACTCTGATTGGCGCTTTACGAAAGGGAGAAGAACATAGCAAACCTAAGGGAAAGCGATACTGTTATTGATGACAGCATATTCACCCTCCTGCAGTCTATTGTGGCTGTAAGAGGGTGAACCTTATCGTTGATTAGCTCTAAGCAGTAGAAGTCTTCCGGGGTCAATAACCGTGTCGGTCGAACAAAGAAAATGCAGTGCGTTGTTGTGGATTCGGCTTGCTTTTACAAAAATCAGATACTGGCGATATTGACTTGCACGATCACGTCGTTAAAGTCTCTGTCACCACCGCCGGCTAGATCTTCGTAGCCAAATAGATTGGCTCCTAAGGTGCGGACATGGTCAATGCCGTCGCTGTTGGCGCTGATATGGTTGAAGTAAATCATGGGATTATTGTTGGCATTGTCATCCAGCAGGTCTTCGACGGTGCCGCCAACGACTAAGAACGTGGTCAGCAGATGGCCTGCAGCAATTTGAGCACTGTAGCGAGTCACCTGGTCGTTGCGACCGGTCACGGTAACACCTACTCGATTGGCTAAGGCTGCCTGAACATAGCCTGCCTCGCCAGGTTCTAGGAGATTGTTCGTTAGCGGGTCTCGCACCCTTCCCTGCATATCTTCAATCAAGTAGAATCCCACGGAGTTATCAAACGCCGCTTCACGGTAGACATCCATGGTCACGTTGACTACTGGAGCGCCGATGCCAGTCAGGTCAATGATTTCACTCTCGGAAGACTTGCCCTGAAGCTGGCTCCCCAAGGCCATCTCAAAGTCCCCCAGGGTGAGGCGCAGGTTGACATCGCCAAAGCCACCTCTGGGGAACCGGAAGGCTAGATCGATAGTCTGTAGGTCGATGCTGGTAGTCTGTAGGGCCGACTGACCATCTGGGTTGACCTCGCTAGTGGCAAACAGCATCTCGACGCTGCCGCCCCGGCGCAGATCGTCTAAGCTGCCGCCCGAGAGCAGGGCGAACTGTAGGAATTGTCCTCCTGCCACGGTTAGAACATTCTCTTGAGTCAGAAAGCCGAACTCCTGATCGGCTAAGACTGCCAGCAGCAGTTGAGCGTTTTCCTGAGCTTTGGCTGCGTATCCGGTGTCGCCTGGGAGCAATCCATCAATAGAACCTTGGGCATCGTCCACTGAAATGGCAATGATCTCGCCGATTTGGCTGTCTGCTTTGCCCGTGACCAACGCCTTGAGACGGGTCGGAGCAGCGCTTTGAATGCTGAGAATACGATCTTCAGTGAAGAAAAAACTGTTTTTTACGATGGGATCGTTATCAGCGATCGCGATCGCTGCGCCAGAACCATGGCTATCCAGGCTATAGGCAGAATTATTAGCCAGCGTCAGAAAAAGAAGTTCATTGCCCTCGGGGCGATCGTCGTCGATGGGAGTAACGATGATGGTTGCCGAGGCCTGTCCGGCTGGAATTTCAATGCTGCCAGGCAGGGGCACAAAATCCTCGCCGCTGGTGGCCGTGGAAGCTGCATTGATGGTGTAAGCCACGGTCAGCGCAGCGGCTGTACTGCCCGTGCGGGTAATGGTGAAAATACCCAGAACCGGGCCAGCTTCGGCTGCACTTGCTTGGGTGGTAGCAAGGTTAATCACCGGCAGCGGGGCGCTAACAAACGTTTGTCCCCCGTTGAGGCCGCCTGGCGTCTCAGTCTTAGGGCCGCTCCAGGTAAAGTCCTCGTAGGTGTTGCCGCTGCCCGTCAGCTGTAGAGACTGGCCCGCAGGCGGTGGGGTCGATTCACTAACGCCGATATCCATGCTGACCATACCGACAGCGGAACCGCTAGTGGCCGTCAGACTACCCTCGTAGCTGAGGAACTGTACGACTTTGCCGCTAGGGTCTACCAGTGCAAAACCATCTGTAGGCCCATTTTGAATTCCAGCGCGGCTAAAGGAGAGGGTGCCAAAGCCATTACTTTGATTGGTAATCGTCCCACTCAGAGGGATTGAATCGTAAATGCCGCCAGAGCCGCCGTTATACAGCACGAGTTTCCAACTGGTCAGATCCGTCCCCGCCGGCCCAGCGATTTCAATGAACTCACCAACGTCGGCACCTGAATTGTCATAGTGAAATTCATTGATAAATACGGTAGTTGCCATGAACTCCTCAAGCAGTGGTGAGAAAAGGACAGGAAGATAGGGGTAACGGAATTCTTTACCTAAAATCAGGTACTCTCTTGCTACCGATGTCCGCCCGCCAAAAGACCATCCAAATTGGGGCAGTAAACGGTAGTCAGGATCAAAAACTCTTCCCATCCAGAGATATAGCCATAGTCATCGAGGTTAGGACACCGCTCAGGGCGAGCGGGATGTCCTATGCGACATGTCTATAGCTATAGGAAGAATGCAGACTTAAGTTAGGAAAGAAGGCTCGATCAGATGCCCAAACTGGAGGGCGAAATTCTGAAACGATGGATCGATTATTCCCCAGTGGACGTCACAAAAGCTAAGCTGGAGAACTAGATTTTTTGCGTCTTGAAGGTTTGACAGATCGCCGACCGATTTGGGGATTCATCCCGTCAGATTGATCTCATCAGCTGCTAGGGTGGCTAAGCCAGTTTCCAGAAGGACAGATACTGTTGAGTCCATGGCAGGCTCTGGTGGCACAAACACTACTAGCCCGTCTCGCCCGCGAGAAAGTAATACTCGATAGCTATTCAGCCGCAGACGGCGGGGATCCTGCACGTTGCGCTGGCGGCTTTTACACACCCAGGTATTCTCCTGCCAGATCAGGTCACTGCCCCAGGCGACGATCGCCATGTCTAGCTCTAGCCCCTGACAGCCAAACTCCGTCACTACTGCATCCAGAGCACAGCAGGAGAGGGGAGAATCGGGCGGGTCAACGTACCAGGGGCCGGTCTTAACCCTGAGGGTAGATTTGTAGTCGTTGGCGACGCCGTAACTGGTGAGATTTTTGGCTCGGGAAGAGGCCACAATCCCGTAGCGTTTGTCGGGCTGGTCGCCGTAGCGATCTTGGCAGTAACCCTTTGCCACCGCCAGATTGCGAGTCAGATAGGCCCGAAAGCCAGACTCCCAAAGCTCTGGCATCAGCTGAGCGGCGGCTTTCAGGTTCCCTAGCAAGACCTGATTAATCCAGTCCTGGACCGCTTCTGCTCGGTGGGTGCGCAAAGAAGTGGTCAGGTCAAACTGCGGACTGGCATGCAGCTGCGCGCTCACGGCGGAGAATACCGCTTTGTAGCGCTGGGGACAGTGGACCTGCCAGGGCAGTTCTGACTGCTGTAGCCCTATCTGCCATTGGGATATATCTTCTTCTTCGCCGACGTGGATTTCCTGGCCTTCGCCAATCAGAGCGACGACGACCGTCCAAGTCGGGATCCGTTCAGCAATGCGCAAGATGGCTCCCCCAGCGGCCCGGTCAATGCCGTATTTCTCTGCCATGCGATCGGCGTCCCAGGCCCGCTGGGCTTCGTCAAACACGATGATGTGCTCCGGCGGTGCACTCTGGCGGCGCACCTGATGCTGAAGGTAGAAATTCCGCACCGGCTGCACGAACACCCGGTTTTTGAGGGCGTACTGCAGCACCTGAATTAGCGGTCCGTTGCCAGAGAGAAACACCGCCTGAGGCGTATCGCTTGTTGCCAGGGGATGCTGGTAGACGAACTGAAGACCCACCAAGGTTTTGCCTGCCCCCGGTACGCCGGTAATCAGCACCAGATGGCGTTCTCCCTGTTCGGATGCCCGCATCACAATCTGGTTCAAGTACTCCATCAGCTTGGGGATGCCCGCACTCTCTGCCTGCCGAATCGAGGGCAGGGATTCATGCTGAAAGATCTGCCGCGCTGCCTGGATCACCGTGGGCAGTGGGGCATAGTCAGCCTTTACCCAGGCGTCAGGGTTAATCACACAGCCCGCTGATGTTTCTGCCGCCAGAACTGTTTGCAGCTGAGCCGGACTGACAGGCTGTACCCACCCCGGGGACTCGGCGGGCTGTTCCCGCCGGGTGAGCACCAGTAGGGGTCTGACAGAGCGCTCTCGACAACCGGGATGATAGGCGCTCAAATCTCGGGCATAGGCGGCGCTTTGATCGAGATCGGCGGCGGTGATCGCTGATTTTTGTTTAAACTCCAGTACCCAGATAGTTTCTCCCGCCAGTAATACCATATCTGGACGGCGACCCCCCTCCCGGGGCAGCTCGTATTCGAAGATCAGCACCCAGTCTCGCTGATGGGGCTTTCCCAAACTTTCGCGTAGAACCCAGGCAGTATCTTGCCAGGCCTGTTGGTGAGTTTTAGGTGATCGCTGCTGGTAGAGCTGCTGATGGCGATCCATCATCTCTGTGAGCCACTCTCCCTGCGACAGCTGTAAAAAATCAGCTACCGTTCCTAGCCAGCCATAACTGCTCGAAGGCTGGCTGGCCGCAAACATACTTAGCTGCTGTGGGGCCCCCATGGCTGGATTCAACTGGTCAACATCCCTGAAGATGCTAACAAGGGCGCCCTAGGATTGGCCGCTGAGGTCGGAATCCCCAAAATCCCCCACAATATAAGAGACGACAGAGCGGATTGATAAACTATGCGACTACTCCACACCATGCTGCGGGTTGGCAACCTGGAAAAATCCATCCAGTTCTACTGCGACGTGCTGGGGATGAAGCTGCTGCGGCAGAAAGACTATCCCGGCGGCAAGTTCACTCTGGCCTTCGTAGGCTACGGCGACGAAGCCGACCACAGCGTTATCGAGCTTACCTACAACTGGGGCGTCGATAGCTACGACCTGGGTGATGGCTATGGCCACATTGCCCTCGGCGTGGATGATATCTATGGCACCTGCGATCGCATCAAGGCCCAGGGCGGCAACGTAGTGCGCGAACCCGGCCCGATGAAGCACGGTTCCACGGTCATCGCCTTTGTGCAAGATCCCACCGGCTATAAGATTGAGCTAATTCAGCTCAGCTCCCACTCCAGCCAGAAGAATGAGGAGAAAGAAGCCCAGGCGGTGAGCTAAAGGCAGATATTAGCTGGATGCCATTCGAGGGGAGGAAGCTGGTTGAAGCAGATAGATTTGGGTTTCTACTGGGGTTTGATGGCAATCACTCCCTCGTCCGTATCGGAGCCTAGGCTTTCCTCCCCCATTACTGCCCGTCTGCCCCTTCCCGCAAACCCCGCCTGCTATACTTAATCACTTACATTCATAAAACTACACCAACCCACGCTCGCCCTTTTTCATGCAGCCGACCGATCCGGATAAGTTTACCGCCAAAGCCTGGGATGCCATTGTCGAGGCTCAAGATGTAGCCCGCCGCTTCAAACATCAATACATGGAAGCCGAGCATGTGATCGTGGCGCTGCTCGACCAGGAAAAAGAGGGCATTGCCCACAGCATTCTCAAGCGGGCCAAGCTCGATCCGGTGCTGCTGCTAGAAGAACTAGAAACGTTTGCTCAAAGGCAGGCAAGGGTGCGGGCGGCGGCAGACAACAATTTATATCTGGGTCAAAGCCTGGATCGCATGCTCGACCAGGCGGAGGCGGCCCGCCAGAACCTCCAGGACAAGTTTATTTCCGTGGAGCATTTGCTGCTGGGCTTTCAGGAAGACGATCGCATCGGCAACCGGCTGCTGCGGGGGTTCAACGTGGAAGCACCCCAGCTAATGGCGGCGATTAAGGGGGTGCGAGGTGGTAATAAGGTCACCGACCAGAACCCCGAAACCCAGTACGAAGCCCTGGAAAAGTATGGCCGCGATCTGACGGAACAAGCCCGGGAAGGCAAGCTTGATCCGGTGATTGGCCGGGATGAAGAAATTCGCCGGGTGATCCAGGTGCTTTCTCGCCGCACCAAGAATAATCCGGTGCTGATTGGGGAACCCGGCGTGGGCAAAACAGCGATCGCCGAAGCCCTGGCCCAGCGGATCATCAACGGGGACGTGCCAGAATCCCTCAAAGACCGGCAGCTAATCTCCCTTGACATCGGCGGCCTGATCGCCGGAGCCAAGTACCGGGGCGAATTCGAAGACCGGCTGCGATCGGTGCTCAAAGAAGTCACGGAATCCGGCGGTCAGATCGTGCTGTTCATCGACGAGCTGCACACCGTGGTCGGGGCCGGGGCCAACCAGGGCACCATGGACGCGGGCAATTTGCTCAAACCTATGCTGGCCCGGGGAGAACTGCGCTGCATCGGGGCCACCACCCTAGACGAATACCGCAAGCACATCGAAAAAGACGCGGCCCTGGAGCGGCGGTTCCAGCAGGTCTACGTGGACCAGCCCAGCGCCGAAGATGCC
>PYEQ01000004.1 GCA_003017785.1 filamentous cyanobacterium CCP5
TTCCTAAACCGATGAGAGCAGAGGCGATCGCTTTAGGAATGTCATCTTGCTTGAACAGCTGCCAAAATGCCCCTGCTGCACCCACAGGAAGCCCCCCGACTGAGATAGCTTTGAGGGCAATTTCTGCCAGACGTTCGTTGATGGGCGGTTTTGAGCCGGAGGATGGAGTCATGCCGCAAAGAGAATTTTGCCTCAAGTTTAGGCGATCTCAATCCTGCTACAGAAAGCCTCAAAGCTTACCAGTTATTTTGTCGTATTCTGCGTGAGTACCGATCCAAAACCACAGGATGCCACCCTCAACTTCAACGCCCAAGGCGCGATGGCTAAAGCCTGCTCTGACCGACCAGTATTTATGCCCAAGTTTTTTGAAATGTAGTGATGGATGGGACGGCTGGGCTTTTAGCAATTCATAACACTGGTCAGCTGTCCGTTGAACACTCCTCGGCAAAGCTTCGTAGCACTGCCAAAATTTTCGCGTTGTGTAATGCATCAAATCTCACGACAGTGGCCCGCTTCAAACTCAGCAATTGCCTCGTTCGCTAAAGCATCTAACTTGCCTTCAGCCGCATCCTGTTCAATCTGCCTATCCCAGCGCTCAAAATCTATTTCCAACAGCCATTCCCTCAGCTGCTCGAACTCATTTTCGGCAAGGTTGAGGATAGCGGCTTCAATTTGCTGTAGAGACGACATAGCGTTTACCTTCAAAGACCCAGTTTCAGGTAGAAAGACAAGTATCATTCCCGCCTACATCATAGGTTCAGTCCAATTGCAAATACCGGGGCTGCTAATCTTCTTCGAAGATGCTGCCGAAGAAGCTGATCGTGTCTTTCAGGGCGGCGATGAAGCGATCGATTTCGTCCGTCGTGTTGTAGAAATACAGGCTGGCCCGCGCCGTGGAGTTGATGTCCAGCAGGCGATGCAGGGGTTGTGTGCAGTGGTGGCCGGAGCGAATGGCGACGCCGGACTGATCTAGCAGGGTCGAGAGATCCTGAGCGTGGACCCCTTCCACGGTGAAGCTGGCGAGAGATGCCCGTCCGCTGCCGTCGGTCTCGGGCTGTGGCCCGTAGATTGTGACTTCAGGAATCTGGTTGAGCTGGCGGAACAGGTAGGCGGTCAGGTCGTGCTCATAGGCGGCGATCCGATCCATGCCAATGTTAGTGAGATAGTCAACGGCAGCACCGAGGGCGATCGCCTCAGCAATCGCCGGAGTTCCAGCCTCAAACTTGTGGGGCAGTTCGGCGTAGGTGGAGTGATCCAGAAATACATCGGCGATCATCTCGCCGCCGCCCAGGAAGGGGGGCATTGCCTGTAGTAAATCAAGCCTGCCGTAAAGGAAGCCGATGCCGGTGGGGGCACACATCTTGTGACCGGAGGCCACCAGCCAGTCGCAGCCGAGTTCCTGCACGTTCACCGCCATGTGGGGGACGCTCTGACAGGCGTCGATTAGCACCTTTGCGCCGTGGCGGTGGGCGGTTTCGACGATTTCGGCCACGGGATTAATACAGCCCAGGGTATTAGACACATGATTAACGGCCACCAGCTTAGTTTTGTCAGAAATGAGCTGGTGAAATTCTTCCAGATTGAAGCCCTGGGTATCATTCAAGCCCACAAACTTCAGCACCGCGCCTGTCCGCTGGGCCGCAAGCTGCCAGGGCACCAGGTTACTGTGGTGCTCCATCACCGAGAGCAAAATTTCGTCGCCGGGCTGCAGGGTATTCATCGCCCAGCTATAGGCCACCAGGTTGATCGCCTCGCTGGCGTTGCGGGTGAAGACAATCTCGTCACGGGAGGCGGCTCCCACAAAGGCCGCTACCTTGTCACGGGCTCCTTCGTAGGACTCCGTGGCCCGGGCGCTCAGCGCGTGTATGCCGCGGTGGACGTTGGCGTTGTCGTGCTGATAGTAGTGGTTGAGCACGTCCAGCACCGCCTGGGGCTTTTGGGAGGTGGCCGCGTTGTCGAAGTAGACCAGCGGACTGCCATTCACTTCCTGATGCAGAATCGGGAAGTCGGAGCGAACCTGAGCGGCGAGGGTGATGTCCTGGGCGACGGTCATGGGATCACGGGAGGTTAGGTGACAGCGAACGGAACCTCAGCTAGCCTCGGCCAGCTGAGCAATGGTCTGGGAGAGGGTGTCTCGCAGGGAGGCAGCGGGCATGGAGCTGAGCACTTCCATAGCAAAGGCATAGATCAGCATCCGCTGGGCTTGCTCTGGAGCGATGCCCCGACTTTGCAGGTAGAAGATTTCATCGGCCTCTAACTGGCTGACGGTGGCACCGTGGGCGCACTGGACGTTGTCCGCCACAATTTCTAGCTGGGGCTTGGTGTCCACCCGGCCTTTAGCGGATAGCAGCAGGTTGCGGTTCATCTGGGTGGCATTGGTCAGTTGCGCCGCCTGGGGCACGATAATTCGCCCGCTGAAGACGCTGTGGGCCTGGTCGTCAATGATATTTTTCTGGAGCTGATTGACGGTGCCGTGGGGGTGCTGGAGGGCCACTAGGCTTTGGGTGTCGGTGAGCTGCTGGCCTTTGACCACCCCGAGCCCGTGGAGCTGGGTTTCAGTTTGCGGCCCCTGCTGGTACACCTCGAAATGGTGGCGATCGCACCTCCCCCCGAGGCTCACAGTCGTACAGCGGTAGCGGCTGTCCCGCTCCTGGCTGACCACGGTTTTGCCGACGTGGAAGGTGGCTTCGGTTTCCCGCTGCGATCTCCCGTGGGTGATCTGGGCGTTGGCCCCCACATAGATCTCGCTGACGGCATTGGTGAAATGGTCGCCCATCCCCCGGCCCCAGAAGTCTTCGATCAGGGTGAGAGCGCTGTTAGCCTCGGCCACCACCAGAGCGCGGGGCTGCACCATCGCAGGCTGGGCCTGGGGGACAGAGGCGTAAATAATGTGAACAGGCTCCTCGACGACACAGCCACGAGGTACCCAGACCACCACCGCATCGGCGAAGCCAGCGGTGTTGAGGGCAGTGAAAACTTCGTGGTTGCCGGACTGCTGGCCGATGTGGGAGAGGAGGTGATCGCGCCAAGCCTCGTCCTGCCACAGGGTTTTCAGGCTGCCGGCGATGACGCCTGCCGGTAGGCGATCGGTGCTAGACAGGGTTTCATTCACCTGTCCATTGACTACCACCAGCCGCGCCCCCGCCTCCGGCAGCACTACCGGATCGATAGCGGCAGCATCTAGCCCCACCGGCTGATCGGCCACCTTAAAGGGAATCGCCATCATCGAAGACAGGTCGGTGAACCGCCAGCTTTCCTGCTTGCCGTGGGGAAAGGTCTGCTCCTTCACCAGCGCCTCAGCGGTGCGCCGCAGATCCGCCAGGGCCAGTTCGGCAGGGACGGCGGCCCGGGCGGCCTCCAGCAGCCCTGCCAGGTAAGCATCTCGCTGCTGGGACTTGCTGAGAGCTTGAGTTCTAGCTTCTGAAGTACCCATTATCCGACCACCTCGGCGTGCTCCTCCATCACCCACTCGTAGCCCCGGTTCTCTAGCTCCTGGGCCAGTTCCTTGCCGCCGGTCGTGATGATGCGACCGTCTGCCATCACATGCACGTAGTCCGGCACGATGTAGTTGAGCAGCCGCTGGTAGTGGGTAATCAGCACGGTCGCATTATCCGGACTAGCCAGCTGATTGACGCCGCCGGCTACCACCTTCAGGGCGTCGATATCCAGCCCCGAATCGGTTTCATCCAGCACTGAAAGCACCGGTTCTAGCAGGGCCATCTGCAAAATCTCGTTGCGCTTCTTCTCGCCGCCGGAGAAGCCTTCATTCACACTGCGATCGAGGAAGGACTCGTTCATCTTCACGACGTCTAGCTTTTCTTCCAGCAGGTCGTCGAAGTCGAAGACGTCTATTTCTTCTTCTCCACGGGCCTTGCGCTGGGCGTTGTAGGCCACCCGCAGAAAGTCCCGGTTGCTCACCCCCGGAATCTCCAGGGGATACTGGAACGCCAGAAAAATTCCCGCCGTCGCCCGGTCTTGGGGCTCCATGTCGAGAATATCCTGCCCCTGAAAGATCACCTCGCCGCCGGTCACTTCGTAATCAGGATGACCCGCCAGCACTTTGGACAGGGTGCTCTTGCCAGACCCGTTGAGGCCCATGATGGCGTGAATTTCCCCCGCCTTCACCTCCAGGTTCACCCCCTTGAGGATTTCATTGCCCTCCACGGTCGCCCGCAGATCGCGCACCGTCAAAATTACATCACTGTTCTCGCTGATCATCTGCCTCAATCTCTCCTAACCGCAATCCCATCAGTCTTTTATGGTCTGCTTACTGCGTTGGGGGTTCGGCTCCGCTCACCCCCCGTGTCAGGGGGCGAGGGCTGAGCGAAGTCGAAGCCCGCCACTACTAGCCCACCGTATTCTCCAACTTCAACGCCAGTAGCTTATCCGCCTCCGCTGCAAACTCCATCGGCAGCTCGTTGAACACGTCCCGACAGAAGCCGCTAATGATCATCGACACCGCATCTTCCGGGGAAATGCCCCGCTGGGCCAGGTAGAACAGCTGGTCTTCGCCAATCTTGGAGGTAGAGGCCTCATGCTCCACCCGCGCCGTGGGGTTCTGCACCTGGATGTAGGGAATCGTATTCGCTGCCGAGGTATCGCCGAGCAGCATCGAATCGCACTGGGAGTAGTTGCGCGCCCCCGTTGCCTTGGGACCAATCTTCACCAGACCCCGGTAGCTGTTGCTCGATCGCCCCGCCGAAATCCCCTTCGAGACGATGTTGCTGCGGGTGTTCTTACCGATGTGCACCATCTTGGTGCCGGTGTCCGCCTGCTGGCGGTTGTTGGTCAGGGCCACGGAATAAAACTCACCCACGGAGTTGTCCCCCACCAGCACGCAGCTGGGGTACTTCCAGGTAATAGCCGAGCCGGTTTCCACCTGAGTCCAAGAAATCTTGGAGTTCTTCCCGGCGCACAGTCCCCGCTTGGTCACAAAGTTATAGATGCCGCCTTTGCCCTGCTCGTCTCCGGCAAACCAGTTTTGCACCGTGGAGTATTTAATCTCAGCATTGTCGAGGGCTACCAGCTCAACGATCGCCGCATGGAGCTGATTGCTGTCGTACATGGGGGCGGTGCAGCCCTCCAGGTAGGTTACGGAGCTGCCTTCTTCCGCCACGATCAGGGTGCGCTCGAACTGGCCCGAATCGCCGTTGTTGATGCGGAAATAGGTGGACAAGTCCATCGGACACTTCGTGTTTTTGGGAATGTACACGAAGGAACCGTCGCTGAAGACCGCTGAGTTTAGCGCTGCGAAGTAGTTATCTCCCACCGGCACGACGCTGCCCAGGTACTTCTCCACCAGTTCCGGGTGATCTTTGACCGCTTCAGAGATGGAGCAGAAAATTACCCCTTCCTCCGCCAGCTTTTCTTTAAAGGTGGTGGCCACGGAAACGCTGTCAAAAATGGCATCCACCGCCACGTTGGCCAGCCGTTTTTGCTCTGACAGGGGAATGCCTAGTTTTTCGAAGGTGTCCAGCAGGGTCGGATCCACCTCGTCGAGGCTACCCAGCTTCTCATCCTTTTTCTTTGGGGCCGAGTAGTAGACGATGTTTTGGAAGTCGATGGGGGGATGAGATACCTTGGCCCAGTCAGGCTCCTCCATCGTCAGCCACTTGCGATAGGCCTTTAGCCGAAACTCCAGCATGAATTCTGGCTCGTTCTTTTTGGCCGAAATCAGGCGCACCACATCTTCGCTGAGGCCGCGAGGAATTGAATCGGCCTCAATGTCGGTGACAAAGCCGTACTTGTAAGGCTGATTGACGAAGGACTTAACCGAAGAAGTCATAGGAGTCGGAGGAGGTTGAGCGTCTTAGGGTGGGGAGAGCGGCACCGGAGTGCCGCCGCGATCGGTCTAGTAGTTATCTGTTTCAGAACGAATCTGATCGAAGGTGATTTCCTGCTGATCGCCCGCGAAGGGATTGTCAGGGGTCAGGAACAACATGCAGTGACATTCTTTGCGCTCCTGCATGGGGACACAGGGACAGTTCCAGTAGGTGGACTTGACCTCGGCCTCTTTATCCTCGTAATGGCGACAGGGACACAGGGGCGCACCTAGGTCGTCTTTGTGCTTAGCTAGCCCCTCGATGACCACTGAGGTCACCCCAAGGTCGGAGCAAAAGTAGGTGCCTGTGCGCTTAGCGTAGCTTTGGGAAAAGTTACGCATAATCTCGAGGCTTTTCTTCGTAGCCTGGGTTGTCTTGTTATCAGTCATCGATATCTAGGTTAGTCCTATGGCAACACAGCCCAATCATTCTATACACTTAAAACAACATGCTTGTTGTCTAATGTCTACAGACTAGTTTAACAACATTCGTGTTGTCAAAGTCCGCAATTGGGATCACTTATGATCCTAGCGGTGATTGTCGGCGCTGAAGCGAGGCGGATCGAATGACCTCTCTGCATCCATCCTCTACTAAGGAAGATATTCTTGAGTTTTTACTGAAACACGGTGAGGCCACGGCCTCAGCCCTCGCGAACCACTTCAAAGTCAGCGCCCAGGCGATTCGTCGCCATCTCAAAGATTTAGAGGCTGAGGCTCTGATTGAGCATCAGTCGATTCAGGAAGGGATGGGGCGTCCCAATAATTTGTATCGGCTTAGCCGTCGAGGACGAGAACGGTTCCCCGGCCAGTACGACCAGTTTGCGGTGTCTTTGCTAGATGCCTTGAATGAAACCGTGGGCAAAGAACAGATGAGTACGGTTCTCCGCAAGCAGTGGGAGCGCAAAGCCCAGGAGTATCAGCACCAGCTAGGAAACGGTTCTCTGGCGGAGCGGGTGGAGCGGCTAGTGGAGCTACGGAAACGAGAGGGCTATATGGCCGAGTGGCGAGCAGTCGAGCCTGAGGCGGAAGAGTCGGCTCCCCAATACCTGGTGGAGGAATATAACTGCGCCATTTCCCAAATCGCCGAGTCATTCCCGACGGTGTGTGGCCACGAGCTAGAAATGTTTGAGGTGGCCCTGCCGGACTGTGATGTGACTCGCACCCACTGGCAGGCGGAGGGAGAGCATCGCTGTGGCTATCTGATTCAGGCCAAGGCGGATGCTAAGGATTGAGAATAAATTAATTCTCTGAAGGGGCGCACAGCCTTGTGCCTGTATCAATTGCAGCGACGGAATGCTTAAGAATGGATCAGTCAGTTCAGTTTTTAACTCCAGAGGAGTCGGCAGCGGTGGATACGGCCCTGCTGTCGTCGCCAGAGAAGTTTTTGACTCGCCTAACGCTGTCAACGGCGAAGCTGCTGCGCTACATCGCTGAGGACTGTGAAACTTCGGTAGACCAGCTGACCAATGAGCAGATCATTGACTGGTTTGAGAAAGATGCCAGGGTGAAGCGAGAGCAGGGAGTCAGCGCGGCGGTGCTGAAGTGGCAGTCGGAAGACGTGGGTGATGTGTAACTCAGCGGCGGCTCATGCCCCCGAGAAATTCAGCAAGGGGAGTCATCCAGCAAGGCTTGAGCTGAGATTCCTGCCAGGGGTGGCTGACTTTCTAGATGGGGAATTGTGGCCAGATGAATGGAACCGGTTGTAGCTGTGCCAATTTGGTGACCTCAACCGTCTGACCCTGACTGCTGCACAGGGAACGAGGCTTTAGGCAAAATGGGAAATACAGCTTAGATTCCAGGGGTAGGGCACAGCCTGCTTAAACTTTCTTTAAGCTCTTAAGCATCTGGCCTTAATCCTTCTGGAGCGCGATTTCGCTAGGCTAGCCTAGACTGGCGTCACTTCAGCACGATACGGCTATGAGCACAGTTTTAGACTTTTTGGTCAAGGGCGGCCCGGTCATGGTGCCGATCATGGGATGCTCCGTGCTGACGATCGCCACCGCCTTTGAGCGATCGCTGTTTTGGACCCGGCTACTCAAACGCGAGGGGCAGGTGGTCGATGACGTCCTGGATGCGGCCCGTCGTGATCTATCAGAAGCCGCCGCGATCGCCCTCCAGGCCCAGGATCTCCCCATTGGTCGCTTCCTGCTAGCGCCCCTGCGGCTCAAGCATCCCTCCCCCGACACCTTCCGACTAGCCATGGAAACCGCGGGCGATCGCGAGTTTGTAAAAATGCGCCAGGGGGACAAAATTCTCGAAACCATCGTGGCCGTTGCCCCCCTGCTGGGGTTATTGGGGACCGTAACTGGCCTGATTGCCACCTTCGCCAGCCTCAACATTGGCGGCGGCGGCACCGGAGAACAGGCCAGCGCAGCGGCGGCAGGCATTGGCGAGGCGCTGATCACCACAGCGGCGGGCATGGTAGTGGCGATCATGGCTCTGCTGGTGTTTCGAGTCATGGTTAGCCTCCAGGCCCAGCAAATCGACTATTTCTCCGATGCGGGCAACGAGTTGGAACTAATCTACCGCCAGTACTGGTACGAACCGGCCATGCTCAAAACTGATCGTCCCCCCCATCCTCCCAACCCAGTTACCGCCGAGCACTATTGATCTCCCCTTCGACTACGCTCAGGGAGCACTCCCCGTCTTCTCCTGATCCCCTTGCTCCCGCCCTCTCACCTCCGTCCATGAAGTTCAAATACGACCAGCGCAGCGGCAAGATTCCCCAGGTAGATCTGATTCCCATGCTCACCGTGATGATGGGAGTGCTGGCGTTTTTCGTCGTGGTCACCATGACCCTCGGCACCGAGAGTCTGATTGAGGTGCAGCTCCCCGCTGAAGAACAGCCCGATGCTGCGCCTGCCGATCTACCCGCCGATCCGTTCATCGTAGAAATGGGCCGGGATGGCGAACTGCTGCTCAACGGCCAGCCCAGTGACAGCGAAACCATCAAGGCCCAGATACAGACCTATCTGGAACGCAGCCCCCAAAACACCGTTTTCTTGCTGCCCGATCAGGACCTGCCCTACGAACAGGTGATGCAGTTTTTAGGAGAAATGCGTCAGGTCGGCGGCGATCGCGTCTCTTTGGCGATCGAAGAGAACTAATCCCCCGGGTTCCGTTCCGCTGGGCATAGTCGTTCGCTTTAGCGGCTCCCCAAGGGAGAAAGGCCCCTCCTCCGACTGAACGATTGTTACAACCTGACAGCGCAGCCAACCCTTGGAGATACACTGCATCCAGTCTCCTCTGATGAGTCTTTATGGGTCTAATGCGACCTCGGTTTTCCATGGCAGGTAGTCGATGCTGGCGCTGGCTGCTGTTAAGCTTGGCGATCGCCTATCTTGTCATCGCTTCGACGGTATTGGCAGCAGATGCACCGGCCCCTGAACTACCCGAGGCCCCGGCTCCGGTAGTCCCGGCCACGGCCATCCCCAACCCGGCTGTTTCTCCGGCAGTACCCGCTCAGTCAGAGGCGGTGATTGGCAATAAAGTCGACGGCTTTCCTGTGCTGTTAGACGGGGAGCCGCTGTTTTTGAGTAAGCAGGGCATCGAAGGAGTCGCCTCGGCCCAGGAGCGGGCGGCGATTATTTCTCAAAGGATTCTGGCGATCGCCAACAACCCGGATATTGCTCCCGAAGATATTCGAGTCGAAACGGCAGCCGACCAGAGCGTAGTGCTGGCGGGAGATACGGTACTGTTCACCGTCCGACCTACCGATGCGGAGGCAGAAGGGCAGCCTGCGGAGGTGCTGGCAGCGCGTGCGGTGGAGGTGATTCAGGACGCTGTTCGTACCTATCGGGAAGAGCGCAGCGTCCGACAGCTCTTTACCAGCATTGCTTTGACGGTGCTCAGTACGATCGCCCTGTTTCTGTTTTTGCGAGGGCTCCTGTTTGCTAGCTCCAAGCTGCTAGCCCTGATTCGCCAGCGGCGATCTGCTGGCGCCCTCAACCTGCGAGTGAGATCGGTACTGTTATTGGGGTCAAACGCCAGCGGCTACCTGCTGTTGGGGCTAGTGCGGCTACTGCGGCCCGTGTTCATTCTGCTGGGGCTATACGTGTACTTTCCCTTTGTGCTGAGCCTGTTTCCAGCAACGGAGGCCCTGGGGGATAGCCTGCTGCAAGATGTGGCCTACCGGCTGAATCTGCTGGCCGAGGCGTTTGTCGCCTACCTGCCAAACCTGGCGATGCTGGGGGCGATTGCAGTGGTCACCTACTACGCTCTGGAGTTCGTCAAGCAGGTGGTGATCGAGCTGGGGCGGGCAGACGTATACCCGTGGTTCTATCCGGAATGGATCAGGCCTACGATTCGTTTGGCGAGCTGGCTGGTGGTGGCGATCGCCTGCGTGGTGGCAGGTCCCTACCTGCCGGGCTTCGGATCGCCGGCCTTTCAGGGGATCTCTCTATTTATCGGAGCGCTGGTTACCCTAGGGTCGTCGTCAGCGGTGGCCAACGCCCTCTCAGGAATTATCCTGATCTACACCCGGGCCTTTCGCCTAAAGGACTTCGTTCGCATCAACGACATCGTCGGGGAAGTGCAAGACAAATCCCTGTTTGTCACCCGCCTGCTCACCCCCAAGCAGGAGACCGTGACCATTCCCAATGCCTCAGTCCTCAACAACAACGTCACCAACTACAGTGCGATTTGTCGGGAAACCAAGGGCTACCTGCTACTGCACACCACCATTACCCTGGGTTACGACGTACCCTGGCGCAAGGTCCATGATGTGCTGATTGACGCCGCCAAAACCACAACCCACATTCAGTCAGATCCCCATCCATTTGTGCTGCAAACTAGCCTGAATGACTTCAACGTTAGCTATCAGCTGAATGCCTACACGGCTCGTCCGGAGCTAATGCCAAGAATCTATTCAGAGCTGCACCAGGAAATTCAAGATAAATGCAACGCTGCCAACATCGAGATTTTGTCGCCGACGTTCTCAGCCCTGCGGGATGGAAACCACTCCACTCTGCCCTCTGACTATCTACCTGAGAACTACGTGGCGCCGTCTTTTTCAGTGCGCCGTGCTGAAAAAGATCCCTGACCTTTAACCTACCAGCCAGCTTTCCGTTGCAGAGCGCGACCACTAAGTTCGGGGTAGTCAGCGCCCTTCCCATCCAGATAGGGCGGCGGCAGGCATCGGCACTGGGGGATTGGCAGCACTGATTCTCAAGGATTTAATCCAGCAGCCGGGAGTCTTCCGGTCAAACAAGCCGTGCTCACCAGCCCCCTAAAAAAACGACAGATGCCTATTCAGACTTCTGTCAGGCCAGGCTCAGGGATGACCTGCTCTCTCTGCTGCCCAGGATTGATATACTTGGCAAGAAATGCTGGTGTAGCTCAGCTGGTAGAGCAGCTGATTTGTAATCAGCCGGTCGCAGGTTCGAATCCTGTCACCAGCTTTCAAGTAAAACGGCCAAAACTCTTTCTAAGAAAGAGTTTTGGCCGTTTTTATTTTGGCCGATTTGAAAAACGGTTTGGGCCTTTTAGCGGAAGTTGGGCCAGATTGAGATGAAGCGCGGAAAAGCCAAGGTCAGAATGGTCAAAGTCAAAATCAGCAATAACCGCCTCCAGTTTGTGTTTACGTTTGCAGGCAAGCGCCGGGAGCCGGGCCGGGAGATGAGCTACGGTCTCGTCGTGGGTAGTCTCACCAGTGCTACTTACAGCCGGTTGATGGATTGGCAAGCCACCCGCGCCCAACGGCTGTTTGAGCGCACCGGTATCGCCCCGGTGAGCGTTCAGGATAATGCCTCAATCCATACCAGTAAGGCGGTACAACAGCGTCTTGCCATCTGGCAGGCCCAAGGCCTGGAGTTCTTTCAACTGCCCCCCTACTGTTCGGAGATGAATTTGATTGAGACCGAATGGCATCAACTCAAAGCCCATGAGAGGCGAGGCGAGATGTTGGAGGATACCTACGACCTAGCGATGGGCGTGATGGCTGGATTGAACCGCCGAGGTGTCCAGGCAGGTTATGCCCTCAAACGCTTCAATTTTGTCTCGAATCGTCAAGCCAACCCTAAATTCCTCACAACCTAGCAGAACTACGTTTATTTAGGGCCACCTACTTACAATAGTCCGGACAGTTTTGCCGTGCTGTAGCAAGAAAGCCGCCCATCGTATAGAGTGCGAGTGCTAACAACACGTCACACCGATGGACAGCTTTACCCAGATTCTAACCGGTCTGCTGGAGACAGCAGGCCGTTTCACAAACCCCAACGGCAGTTTGTGCTGACGTTGATGAGCACGATATTTGTGGTGTGCGGGAAGGTTAACTACACCAACCTGAGCCGCTATAGTGAGCTCTCTGAGCGGACTTACCGGCGTCACTTCAATCACGGGATTGGCTGTGAGGGGCTTAATCAAGCCCTAGTTCAATCCCTTCGACACTCAGAGTCAGTTCAAATTGGGGTCGTGGACTGCACCTTTCTGGAGAAAAGTGGGCGTTCCACCTACGGATTGGACTGGTTCTACAACGGCCAGACTCAACGCCCTGAGAAAGGGTTAGAGCTCTCGGTCGTGGCCATTGTGGACTTGGAGCAGAACACGGGCTACACGCTCTCAGCCCAGCAAACGGAAGCCGGATTGAGTTCTCCAGTTGACAGTCCGATCCAGGGTAATCGCATCGAGTTTTATCTGGGGCATCTAGCCTACTGCGTCACCTTCTTTCCCGAGTGGATTTGTTATATCGTTGCTGACGGCTACTACAGCAAGTACAAGTGGGTTACCGGAGTGGTGCAATTGGGCTTTGAGGCGATTGGCAAGTTGCGCTGTGATGCCGACCTCAAGTTTCTCTATGACGGTCCCTACTGCGGTCGAGGGACGCCTCGGCGCTATGACGGCAAGGTGGACTTGACGGACCACCGCCGCTTTGAGGTGGTCGAGCGCTTAGCCGACGGCGTCTATCTGTATACCGCCGTGGTGTGGTCGGTGAGCCTCAAGCGTAAGGTTCGACTGGCTTATCTGCTCAAAGAGCATCAAGGCCGCAGAAGCTATGTCGTCTTGTTCTCGACAGATACCGAGATTGACCCGCTGCTGCTGTACCGGTGCTACACCGCCCGGTTTCAAATCGAATTTATCTTTCGCGATGCGCGTCAGTATACCGGGCTGGCTGATTGCCAAGCCCGCTCTCCGGAGGCTATCGACAGCCATGTCAACGCCAGTCTGATGGCCCTGAATCTGGCCAAAGCAGTTCTACAAGAAGACGCTTCACAGGCGGAAGCGCTGCGCTTTTCCCTGGCCTCTTTCAAACGACTCGCTCTCAACCAGCATCTTTTAGACCTATTTATTGACCTGTTTGAGTTGGAGCCGACTTTGATTAAATCCCACGCCAACTACCGAAAGCTGCTTGATTACGGGGCTATAGCCGCCTAATTCTGTCCGGAGTGTTGTACTTACGGAGCGCCCAATAAGCCAGAAGAGCCCTACATGCACCGCTCCCAGGCGAAAGCGGGCACCACAACCTTCTTTGCCTATGCCACGGTGTATGTGATTCGCTGCCATCAACGGGTCACCCTGGCGGTACATGCGATTCCTCGGGGTGAAACACTGGTAGCCACCTTGACGATTTTGCTCTCTCGATTGATGCCCCTGCGCATCAAAGTGAAACGCCTCTATCTAGACCGAGGCTTCTACAGTGTGCCGGTGATTCGGTGGTTGCAAGTACTGAATGTTCCATTCATTCTGCCCGCCGTTATTCGCGGAAAACGAAGCAAACTACGAATGAATGAAACTCAATATAGTGTTTATATAATAAGAGCTAAGCTTTGGCCTTGCGAGGTGAGAGTCGAAGTAATTTCGAGCTGCTAATGCGATTTTTTCTCTTTCCTCGTCATGATGTATATAATATTCGCAAAGATCGACCAGGTCAGACATATCCTCCTGACAGTATATTATTTCCTTACCTGCAGTCAGGGGAACAGGCAGTTGCGCATGATGAGGATATGCAACAACACAAGCACCGACTGCCAGATAATCAATCAAACGAAAACAAAGAGGACCTACCCCAGGCAAATCAATGCAGACTTTTGAACGAGCTGTTTCGAATAGAGAATTTTTATAGCTTACACGCCTTATACCACCATGATATGGAAATTTTGCCTGACTAGAAAGTATCCCCACCGCTCTCTCTCTGATTGTCTTTGAGAAGCGGCCTCCAAATCGTCCATATGCATCATAAAGAAATTTTTGCTTCCCACGTAGCTGCCTCACCTTTTCAATGTGAAGATAAATATTAGAATAGTTAGGAATGAATCCACCAGGCACGACATTGTTTGCTGAATAACCTTTCGATGAGTACTGCATCTTGAAGTAGACTTTCACCTGAGAAGCACATTGCTCGTTAATTTCAAGCCAGTCAGACGCATCAACGGCGACAGGATAAATTTCTCCGCCGACTTCTACTTCAAAATAGATTGCATTCTCAAAAACTGGCATAGACTTGAAGCCCACCCAAAAGGATCGCCGAAATTCACTCAGAAGAGGAAAGAGCCATTTGCGAGTTAAAGGCCATGGATAATAGTATGGCCAATAGATACGAATTTGCTTTGGAGCAATATCAAAGGCTAAGGCAGTCTCTTTAGCCAAAAGTCTATTATTAAGAAGTTTTAGTCGAGCTTCGGTAACATGATCATTCGCGCTAAGCCAACCAGCCTTTAATTTAAGAGAACACTTTTCTATGAGATTTTCCATAGCGTATTCAAGTCCTTTTTAGAGTTTCGATATATAGATTTCTTTATGCGGCTTTGTATGTTTTATTGACAAAGGAATTGTATGTCTACGGCAGACAAAATTCATGACATTGTCAATGCCTCCTGCAATAGAACCGAACTTATCTTGTGAAAATGACTCCAGGCTAGCCGTGTAAAAACCAGATCCACCAAGGCCGACAACTATACTCCTACCATTTGGGCGAAAGGTGATAGTGCTTCCTCGTAGCATCGGTAGCCCATTGTTTTGCTGGTACCAAGTTTCGCCAGCATCTTGACTGAACCACACTCCTGTGGCCCAGCTTTCATCATGATAGGGAAAATCATTAGTGATAATCGCCAGAAAGTTTGGGTTTTGTGGGTGAATTGCCAGATCGCCAATTCTAGAAGCGACCATACGATCATCCCATACAAGCGACCAACCATTTTTCAGTCGATTGTAACGCCATAAGCCGTAGTCATCCCAGTAGGACTGATCTTGAGCAGCGTAAAGAATATTAGGATCAGCAGTTGAAATTTCCAACTCAACCATTACAGCATTCTTGAGGCCGCCTATTGGTCTAAAGTCGATACCATTTTGCGTATAATAAATGCCATTATCTGTAGCTATGTAAAAGCTGCTCTCACTGCCTGGCACAGGCTCAATATCTCCAACGGCATTGCCATAGAATCCTACCTGTAGTTGAGTCCAGTTAGGGCTTTCTGTCTGAGTTGCATTGTCACTATGCCAAAGCTGTTGACCGATGACTACCCATAGTAAATCAGGATTATTCCTGTCAGCATAAACATGAGTTGCCTCAGAAGGACTAATCGGCGACTCTAGCGACGTCCAACTGTGTCCAGAATCTTGGCTACGCGCAATTAAATCAGTGGTATCAGCAGTCTGCCCAAAAACTCCAAACATCCAGCCTTGGGAAAAGGCAACATCGCGTCCTCCGCTGTAAGGAGATAATCCCGGATTGTTTACACGCCAGTTAGAGCCATCATCCCAAGACTGAATCATTTTAGCCCCGTCCATGCCTTGCAGAATAACGTGGCTTGAATCATCAGGGTTCCACTCAATATTTGTGGCAACTAAACCACTGAATCCGTTTCCTTGCCATCCTTGGGCAGTACGTTTAGCTGTCAACACACTCCATTCTTCACCCCCATCCACACTACGATAGAGAGCATTGTCTGTACCTGCATAGACAGTGTCCGGAGAGGTAGGACTTATTTCCAAACACCAAGGGTTGATGCCTCCTGGATAGGGCTTATCTCGGATGTCAATCTGATGGATGCTATAAAATTTGTGTTCCCAAGTCTTTCCTCCATCAGTGCTCTTATACACTCCAGGCTGATGCCTAAAGTTTCTATTACCTGCATATAACGTTTCGCCGCTTTGAGCTACTACTACAGACCAAAACTCGCTCTCGACAGTAGGAATACCTTGGTCGAGAAGATGCCAATGATTACCGCCATCCGTAGTTTTATAAATACCGAAGTTTTCTACTGTAATCCAAGCAACTTGTGAATCATCAGGGTGCACTGCTAAAGAAGATACCAAGATATTTCCATTTTCATCCTCAGGCAGTCCACGATTCAGCTTTGCCCAGGTTGCACCATCATCAACGCTGTAGAAGAATCCATGCTCCCACACCACGGCATAAATTTCGCAATCAGAGCCTCCAGCGTAACTAGCTGCCATAATGTTGCCATCTTCAGCAATCTGAGATTCTAAAGACCATCGCTCACCATGATCTTTACTAATCCAAACGCTTCCGTAGTTAAGCACCTCCTGCGCCGATTTAAGCTGCCTATGATCACCACCAAAGGCAAGAATTGAATCACTGTCTGGATCGAACAATAATTTTTCAACTGGCGCGGTATATTTACCAGAATCAACTTCTGGAAAACCTAAACGTTTCACAGTCCAGGTATTGCCCCCATCAGTGCTAATGTGCGGGCCGCTTAGAGAACCAGCCCAAACAATATCTGGATTTTCAGGATGCCAGGTAAAATCAGAAATTTCATAATTTAACCAGCCAGAAGTGCCTGACCAACTATCACCTCGATCCGAAGAGAAATGTGTGCCCAGAATATCTCCACCTACCAAAACATAATTAGGTCTATGGGGATTGACAGCAATACTATCAATTCGGCCACCAGAGCCAGGTTCGCCTAAAGGTTGCCAGAATAATGAAGCTTGAGAGTGAAATAGACCTGACGATAGCGCAGGGCCCATGACTATTCCAAAGAAAAAAAGAATTACGAAGAGTCTCATGGAAAATCACTGCTTGCTTTACAGGTTCATCAACAATACCGATAGCATTATCTCTTAATCAGAAAAACACATTCAAGGATCAAATAAGCAGTATCTAAAAGACTCTTTGCGGTGTTATTAAAAACAAACTATCAACAGAATGAGTCAAGATTATCAACGTCATGGGGGATTAGGTAGTCAGCAGAAATCTGAGCAAGAGATTCCCAAACTTTTAATTGGAGATTGGACTTAAAGTCAACATACCATTCCGAAACTTCCATGGATAGCCGTTCAGTTGACTCCATATCCAAATCTAATAAAAATGCCTTAGCATCTTTCCAAGAGGAAAATGTTGGCATAGGATGACTACCAAGCAAACTCGTGTAATAATCATAAGGTTGCCAAGCATGACTCTTCATTATAATTGGGATAGCTCGAGCCTCAAGAACCTCGAACAAGCGATAGGTATCAATATTAAGATTTCCAAGAGAGCACGGAACAAATATAGATTGACTTAAAACCTTCCAATATTCTTCACCTGATAAGCTCCGCTCATCCATAAATCCTTGATATTCAAAAACAAAATTTGGTTCAATATTTGATAGACACCTCAACATCAACTTCCTATCAGTCTTAAAGCTATTTCCGCAGAAACTCCATTTATACTTTCGGTTGGCCATAGAAGGAGAGTCGAAAGTTCTACTAAGCGCAAATTTGTCCGTATAGCCCAGTGGGAAATAGTGAATTTTATCTCTAGATAAGACAGGAAAATATTGACGTTTCATGAAATCAATCTTCCGAAATATATGGGTAAAGCGCAGATAAAACTCATACGCAAGCCATTTAGCCCCAGAATACTGCCGATGACAGCTACTATACCGATTAGGCACGAAGAAAGATTTAACAAAATCTACTAAAAACGGGGCTGCACCTCCCGTTGGCCTGAAAAAATTTCTAAAAACTAAAACGCATCGATCCAAATTATATATAGATAAATCATGATCATAGAGTTCATCCATTACATGAATTAGGCCAAAACTATAGCCTGCATCATTTAAATAGGAAAACAGTTCGCAATTCAGGCCTCTAATCCCTCTCGTATATTCCTCATCTCCCTGCACCACAAATACAGGGAAAGTATTTGATTTAAGACAACCATCGAATTGCCTAATTGCATGCTGAAAAACCTCGGAAACCCATACGCGACTTTCAGTTTTATGAGGCTTTAGCTCTATTAAGTCAATATGCATTTTTCTAGCCCAAAGATTTTTCGAGGAAAACGATATAAATTTTCAAAATAATAACTTTAAGAGCAGCATATGAGAGCGCCTCAAAAGACCGTAAAAGTCTAATCAATATAGGCTTGCAAGCATAACTCTTCACAAATCAATATTCTGTTGTCAAGAATTGTTTATAAGAGCATTTATAACTCTATTTTTTATACGTCCGCCAATTTTCAACTTGAAAATGTATTGAATATTCCGCACAAACATCTTCATACGTAATGAGATAGAGTCCTTCGCAGACATCTGATGCAGAAATATGAATCTTCTTTTTGACATTTGTATCGCATAGTAACCGTTGGAATTCTTGCATTTAGGGGCACTTATATCAGGAAAAGCATCTTGCCACTCTTTCCACCAGAATTTGAGTGCATAGGGAGGAGTTTCCCGAAGAATTCTCTTTAGATTCTTGTCATCTGATGACATTCCATCACTACGATACGCCAGCGAGTGGGCTTGTCCCTTTAGTTCAGAATAAAGGTGGGGTGCAAGCGCCCATTTACCTCTAAACTCCGGATCAGATTCGAATAACTTTTTGAATAAACCATCAAGCCAAAAATAGTTATCCGCCTTATCTCTATCCCTCCAATAAACATCGCATGCATTTTTCCATCTACTTATCATCAAAGAATGCTTCTCAGATGCAATCAACCAGATGCTTGGGCCATTCATTCCGTTCATCCCAGCACCATGACCGTGATACATCCACAAGCCAGCAGGTTTTACCGCGGATTCTATCCACGGATTCAATGGTTGCATACATAGCATAGTAGCATCAGCCCAAACTCCTCCGTAGTTTTTGAGTAAGCTCAGACGGATAATATCAGCTTTATGCTGAGGTCCTATATTTTTAGTCTTATCAAAAATATAACCTATGTCATGAACATATTTATGCAAATTCTCTAGGGTAATATACTCAACATTCCAGTCCGGATTATTGATTTCCCAAGACCTTGCAACCTGTTTAACTAACCAAGGTGCATTATTCCATCCTTGCAACCACAGTAGCCATATCGTTTTTGTTAGCATACTTCAAATAAATTTTGCGTCCTAAAGTGGAGGTTTCTCTTCGCCTTCCGATTCTGTACTTAAAAGAAAACACGTCTGACCATTGTGAAAGCAGTTTCTCGGATAAAGATAAGCTAGATGGAAACCTGTGAACCATCTAAGCTCTTCAGAGACTGATTACTATTGGCGCTTTTTTAGGTATATTTAAAAATGATTTTAGATGAATAAGAGCACGATACTTTTGATAAAGACTAAAGCCGAGCAGCTTTGAAAGTCGCGTACTCATAATGAGCCTTTTGTACTCAAGAGTATCGACTATCTCTGGCATATGCATTGCAGCTTTTTGTTGAAAGAAGTGAACCTCTTCATGACCATTCTCAAATTCATTCAAGGCAATCCACGAGATATGCATAAAAGCCGCAGCGAAGCTCTTTGATTTCAATCGGCTATCATATGAAGATGCATTAGAAAATACAGATTCTAAAATTTGAGTAAAGCTTATTTCCATATCATTAAGCCTGTTTTTCATCCCTTCAGGTGTTGATCGAGATAGGCTCGATGGGTTGGAACGATAGTATGTAAGCACTTCCCTAATCACCTTAAACGGATATTTTTCTGAAATTCGTATCCAGAAATCCCAGTCTTCACATGCAAATGGAAACTTTGAGAATAATCCTACTTTCTCGATGCAGCTCCTTCGAATCATCGGAACGCTTCCACAGGCTATGATGTTTCCTTGCACAAGTCTTTCCCAAACATCACCTTCATTACTGAATCGCCAATTTTTTTTCAGAATAATATCATCTGTGCTAAGTTCGGCAACCCAGGTGTAAACCAAGCCTATATCAGGATTTTTATCCATAACCTTGACTTGCTTCTCAAGCTTTCGAGGATCCCATAAATCATCTGAATCAAGGAAAGCTATATATTTGCCAACAGAATCATTAATGCCAGTATTACGTGCTGCAGACTGTCCCTGGTTAGATTGCGAGATGAAGCGAACCCTTGTATCGATAATAGTTTTAGCCCAACTCTCAATACCGTCTTTACTACCATCATTCACAACAATAACTTCGAAATCTCGGAAAGTCTGACCTAGAACACTGTCAAGCGTTCTAGGCAAAAACTCCATGGCATTATAGGCAGGAATAATCACTGAGACTTTAGGCATAACTATGCTGATATAAAGGAAAAATGTTTGTATCCTATTTAAATATTCCTGATAGAATCATTCAGAATGGAAAGCAGTCTACCTCCCTAAATGACACAAGAATTCAAAAGCTATAACAAATGAGCATCGAGCATGTCTAGCAGCTTCGAAGATTTGTAAGGATCTATTTTCCTGGCAAAGAAATATTTTCCGTTAGTTATTTCCTCAAAGTCTGAATCCTCCAGAATCCTTGGGCTTCCATCTCGTGTGTGCTCATAATCATCGAATATTTTATTGTCATTTGAAAGGTTAAATTTGCGGCTATTGACTAAAATTGTTTGGACAATTGCTTCTTCAGGACACCATGTTTCGCAAAAGTAATCAAAAATTTCTTTCTTTTCAAGAAGAAAGCTGTTCAAGTAATCCACGCATGCTCTTGATAAAACATGTCTATGGTTACCACCATAACAAATAAATTCATCTGTAAAAGGAGGATGTTGAGACTCTTGCCAAAGTGAGACGCCGAAGCTTGGCCGACTTTTTACAGCATAAGGAAAGCGATCTAGTAGACTCATTTTGTTGATCATTCTTGAAGGAAGCATTGTCCAGGCTGGCAAGTCACTGATCTTATGATAGTAATACCTTTCATACCCCTCTTGAATGCTCCATTTGCTTTGACCTGATAAAATATTGAAGTAGTCAATAAAGCCTTCTTTCTGAGTAGAAGAAAGGTAGATTTCTAGCTTGGCTGTAGACTGGACAGGATAACATTGTCCGGAAATATAAACTAACCAGTCAAAGTCGTATCCTTTATCTATAAGCCATTCTATTGCATCAAAATAGGGTTGAATGGCTGATATACCTCCTCTTATCACTGGGCGTGTGCCCTTCAATAAATAAGTATTTGAGAAATCCTTCAAAAGCGAAGTATTAAAGCGACTGTTAGTAAAGTCATAGGCTATGAGAATCAAAGCGCTAGGATTTCCAGCCCTAATACTTCTAATTAACCGGCAAACCTGATGAGGATCTCTGTGAGCTTGTATCAAGTAAGCAACTATCATGGCGAGTCTCTAATTTTATATCCATGTGTTTGCAGAAACAAACTAAAGTCTATTTATGCAAATACCAAAAGCATCGCAATATAATAATTTTTCAAAGAACAAAAGGATTATGAATCCAGGATATGGCAAAACCCAATTAAAAATATTACGGCCCGAAATTTTACCTTAGAGAACTTCTTAAATCATTATATAACCTCAGCTAATTCGGTATTTATTATGACTTATAGGACAAAAATTCCTTGAATTAGCTCCTCGCTAGCTTCTTAGAATTAAAGGTAAGCAATAACTCTTTCACCAGTTCTCTCATATCTGCGTTAAATACAAACAAGAGTCCATAGCAAAGCAGTAAAATCACGAAGCTTACTGGGGGAGGCAATAAAACGCTGACGATAAGAGATGGCACAGCAGTCACCAATATCAAGATTGCATTCCAATAATTCGGATACCCATACAAAGCTGAAAACGCTCGATGGGATATATAAAAACTTGGCAACGCAACCATTTCAGCAAATACATAGCCCCACAATCCAAAGGAAGGAATTAAGAGCCAACAACTCAACCAAAGCAAGCCTATGTAGGTTAGATTTTGGAGCGTTACTATGTTATTTCTGCCTACTGCATGTAGCGTTGCTAAATGCAAATCAAAGACAGCAATCACTGATGCTGTGAAAGCAATGGGAGGAAAAATTCTGGTACTTTGAAGCCATTCTGCGCCAAACAAAAGGGGTATTAACCAAGGCGAAATGCAAGCAAATGTCGCACACACTGTTATCATCAGCAAAGCCATATAGCTCATACCACGGTTGATTGTGCGTTGGACTGCAGAAGGACTCCCCATAAGTTTAGACATAACGCTGATTGACATACCACGGATAACGTTTCTTAGCAAAGAAAGTTGCTCCAACATACGTAGCGTTACTCCTGCAATTCCTGCCGCTTCAACGCCTGCTAACGGCGTAATAAAGAACGGGATGGTCAGGGTACGAAGAGTTTGAACCCAGCTTGCAAAGAAAAAGGTAATGCCGTAAGTCATCATCCTTTTCAAAAACGTCCACTTCCACTTAAACGTCAGACGAATCGGGCGCAAAGCATAGGCTAAACTAGCAGATGCCAAAAACTGAAGAAGTATTCCTGCAACGGGTCCCCAATAGCTGCCAGAGAGTAAAACAATCGGAACGGATAATAGATAATTGGCTATCTGTGATGTGCCTTCTACCAGACTGACTTGGTCAAACTTCAGCTCACTAGATAGCATTCCTACGGACACTCCTCCGACCATATTCAGCCAGATAGCTGGTACCAGCCAGCGCAAGATGCTAGCAACCTCGGGCACTCCTGTCCACCAAGCAAATAAGGGAGTTGCTGCAAATATCAGTCCACACAATAAAAGGCCGACTGTGTTGTAAAACGCCATCAACTGTTCAGCCTCTTCTTCCTCTAAGTCAGGTTGTCGGACAATATACATGTTTAGTCCCATTTGTCCTGTCCAAGCTAGGAAGTAGAAAATCCCTAAGGAGCTAGTAACAAGTCCATATTTTTCAGGTCCTAAAGAGCGAGCAATGACTAGCACACTCACAATTGATAAACCTGATGATAGAAGCTGACGGAGCGTAAGAAAAAGGCCTCCCCTCAGAACTTGATTTTTGATGTTTCCGATTTCAGACATATAGTATTTAGGATAAATGCCTTAGAAGAAGAAGCATTACGAATAAAACAAAAGCCCTATTGGTTTCCCATAAAAAAGATGCCTTTGTTTATTTTTTGACATAAATTCAAGCGATGGAGTCGGATTTCACTAAGGAAACGCTAAGCTTCGATGAAATCAGAACTTTTGAAAACTTATATGGCCGACGTTAAAGAGCTTACTTATTACATCTTTTAGCCTATAAGTAAATTGGCGGCATTTGTTGTAAGCTTGCAAGCCAAATAAGTTCACAAAAAACAAAGCTGTCTTGAATCTAAAGTATTCCTGCGTATACCTGATGCCTGGATAATAGCTAACAGCTTCTTCCTCAAGACCTATGGCAGTCTCACAGGCGTCATTCGGACTTTGCAACGCTTTCCAAGCTACCCGAAGTTTGGCAAAACCAAAACTCTTATTTTTATAGAACCGTAGAGATTCTGGTGCAGACTCAAATGCTTTCTCAAGAACTATTTGAAAGCTCTCTTCCATTGCGCGCCAATTACTAGAGAGATTATTTGAATGATTCCGATAGTAAACTAAAGGCTCTCTAACTAAACCAAAGTTATAGTGAGCAGCAATCCTAAGCCACATATCCCAATCTTCAGAACAAGAAAAGGGTAAAGCCTCATCAAACATGCCCACTTTATCAAAGCACTCTCGCCTAACAAGAGCTACACTTCCACACTCTACAACGTTGTGAGTTGTGAGTTTAATCCAGACGTCTCCATGTACGTGATTTTTTCGAAATTTGCCTTGGAACACTCCATTTTCGTCAATTAGCGCAACCCATGTATAGACCAATCCGACTTCTGGATATTCATCTAAGATGCCCACCTGCTTTTCTAATTTTCTGGGTCGCCAAATATCATCAGCATCAATAAATGCGATGTATGTTCCTTTCGCGTTAGCTAAACCTGTATTTCGGGCATTCGCCAGTCCCTGATTACTTTGCGAAATCAACCTAATTCTGCTGTCTGATAGTTGTTTTGCCCAGTCCTTTATATTGTCAGAACTGCCGTCATCTACGATGATGATTTCAAAATCTTGGTAAGTCTGATTTAAAATGCTAGAGATAGTTTCTGGCAAATATTCCATTGCATTGTAAGCAGGGACTAAGACCGAAACTTTTGGGTCAGCAGTCTGAGCCGTTGACAAAGAATTCATAGCCTGATTCCTATATCAATGAAGAAATGAGGTGCATACTTTATGACTGAACATTAGACTGGTATCTTCGATGAGGGGTGAATGGCTTTTCAGTCTCTTGAGCATTGACCCAGTTGAAAGAAACCATTGGAACTAGTGCCCACCAGTAGAAGAAAAACGTTGTATGTGTCCAAATATTTTCAGTGACCATTCCCATTAGCGTGGCAAGAAATATCGCTATAAGGCATAAGCAGAATTTCTTTCTGACACGGCTTATGCTTGAAGTATATTGATTAACTAAATAAGCTAATTGCGAAAAATAAAATAGCAAGAAGAATAAAGCACCAATTAATCCGTTCTCAACCAGAACTCGAACATAATCGTTGTGAGCATAATTCCTTAGAGGACCTATAAACCTCGCCAATCCTAATCCGTAACCAAAGAATGGTGCCTGTTTCCATTCTTCAATTAGGAAATTCCATTGTGCAAGACGCCAATTAAAACTATTGCCATCACTCCAAGACAGTAAAATTGCTCGATTTAAAGTCATATCGGGGTTCAGTAGAGGCGTTTCAGATATAGAAGCTAGCCTTTCCCTGCCAAACTCCGAGCTCGCAAATAAAGCCACAAACAAAAGAAGAACAAACAGTATTCCAATCAGACTCTTGACTTTAAATTCAGGTATTATCAAAACTAGTAGTAGAGTAGCCAGCATTGGCAGCGAGAACAATGCTTTAGTGCTAACCAAAAAGAAGATTTCGACTGCCAGAAACGAACCCCACACCATGGTATTTTTTGATTGCCCCATTTTCCAGTAAGTCAAGCCGATAAATAACACCAAGAAGGATGCAAAAGTGTTTGGGTGGCCAAGTGTGCCATTAATGCGGGAGGCTGTTTCAAATAGAGGGCTAGAGGTAGACTGAAGAAATTCTGGCAGGGCGTTTACAGGTAAGATCAACTGTAATGTGGCAGCAAACAAAGGAATTATTAACGCACAGAATAATACATTTATTACCTGTTCAGGATGAATTCTATCTTTGAACTGACTAGAAATTAAGTAGACTACAAACCATGAAAAGATTCTCATCCACTCACGAATACTATCGTATAAATATTCTTTCCCTAGTTCTAAGCCTCCTGTAGCTGTAAGCAGTGGCCAAATAGCCTGAGATAGGACCCAAGCCAAAAAAATCCATCCAAATCTATCAAAATGGATTTTTTTCTTTCCAATAAACAGAAAGAAAATATAGATTATAGCCAGAATATCTAGTCCAATTGCAAAAACTGAAGGTATATGAAATTCAGAAAACACGTCTAGAAAACTTCGGAAAACCAGTAGGCTTAAAATGGTGACTTCAAATTGCTTGAAAAGAGAATAAAGCAACAATCCCAAAATCGAAATGGAAACCAATGCTATATAAGTTTTGTGCGCTCCGAGAGTCATGGGCATTAGACATACAGCCAACGCCAAGGTTATCAAAGCAGGAGGAAAAAATCGCTTTTTATAGATTTCCATATCTATGCATTCAATTCATTAAAACTAGTCTAGCTAGTCGAATAAAAAGCCAACTGGAAATAGGATACTGGACAATATATCCAAAAAACCTCTCACGCGACTGCGACCTGACTGAGAAACAATAATTGCATCTCCATTTGCCAAAGGAATTGAATTCTCGCCAAGACTATAAATATAGTTCTCGACAGTTCCATCTGGAGCAGTACGAAGTAGAACTATATTTTGAGCAGCGCCATCCAAGGTCAATCCACCTGCTGCTGCAACTGCCGAACTAACATCTGAGTTAGGGCTAATCTCCACAATTCCGGGTCGTTGTACTTCTCCACCTACATTAACTGTGATGGCATTGGGGGCGAGTGATGATGATAGTAAAGCTTGCTGTTCTATTCCTGTGAGACCATTAGACACTGGAACAAGAATTTCGTCTCCATCATAGATAGGAATATCTGCAGACAGGTCACCTTCTCTGATAGACTGCCATAAATTAACTCTTACCTCTTCGATGGGATAGGGATCGTTTGAACGTAGGTTGAGGCTGCTTACACCACGATTAGAGTAAGCATTACGTCGAATTAGAATACTTTGAATATCAGCTTGCGGGGTCACTCCTCCCGCTAAAGTCAAAGCCTCGCTTAAGGTACTGGCTCCATGAAGAGATGCCGCCGGAGTATCCAAGACTAAGGGGCCTGGCCTATTCACGGCACCCGTTACGCTCACACGGGTAGGACTTAAACTGTCAATGGATAAACTAACTTGGGGGCGTCGCACATATGGACCGAGTTTGGCTGTGATTAGTTCAGTTGCTTCACTGGGGGTTAAATGCCAAACGTTCACGTAACCAGCTAGAGGTACCTGTATTCCCCCGTCAGCCATGACAGTCTGTTCACCTGAGATCTCAGGAAAACCAACCACCGTAAGACGTAATCTATCACCAGGTTTTAGGGGAGCACCGTCTCTGAGTAAATCCTGATCAATTGGCAACTGTTGTGCTCGAGCAACAATTAAAGTATCTGGTACAGAATAAGTGATGGAGGCAACCGCTGCCAAAAAAATTGCGCCAATAAAAAGCTTGGAGTTCATGAATAATCGTTTGGATCAGTTAATAAGGAACAGACAGAAAAAATCGAGAGTCAACTTAAAAAGGAGGGGATCACGTAACAGTAGTTTCAGAGGCTTGATGGGTCTTTTGACCTTGAAGGGTTCTTGCTTCTTCCTCAGAGGAATCAGAAGAATATTCTAGGCCTTCCAACAGAATCAACTCAAACGCAGCCAAAAAGATGCCAGCTACCACGCCTAAAATCAACACCATAAAAAGATTGGGTTCACTTGGATTGCTAGGAATCCTAGCGTTACCAAGAGGTCTTATATTACTCACCAACTGGGCCTCAGCAATTCGCGCTTCTTCCAAATTTCGTCTGAGATTTTGTAGGGCTTCTTCAGCCGCCTGTCTTTGCCGAATTAATGAAGCCAGCGGACGAGAAAGGACGGGAATCTCAGTAAGGCGAGTATCAAGAGCTGCTCTTTCTGTCTGAACAGTAGTCAGTCGTTTGCTGAGAGAGCGATATGTGATTCCATCGGTAATATATTGAGCTATCAAATCCTGGCTAAGAGGTTGCAAAGCGAGAGAACTCGCAGAGCTTTCTTGTCCCCTAGCTATTTCTCTAATCTGACTTTGATATAGCTGTTGCAATCCTTGCCGTTGCTCTAAAAGAGCCTGAAGTTCGGGATGTTGCTCGCCCAGACGAGAACCACTCTCTACGATTTGACTTTCTAGCTCAGAAAGCTGATTCCTTAAACCATTGACGGTCTGGTCTTGCCCGACAAGAACAGAGCTATAAGCACTTTCTACAGCATCAACTCCCGTCACTTGCCTTAGTAATCTAACTCTTTCCTGCATTTCTTGAAGTTGAGCAGCCAATTGCCGCTCTTCATTTTCTAATTGGCTTAAGTTATCTACTAGGGTACTAACTTGATCCTCAAGAGACACTATCCCATTTACTTGTCTAAACCTACTCTCAGCTGCCTCAGCATAAGTCAATTCAGCCTCTTTTTTAGGAAGTTGCTCCTCAAGAAATTGGCGGACTAAAGAAGCTTCTTCGCGAATTGCTTCACCATTAACTTCAGCAGTACTCTCCACAACGGCATCCAAAACGTTTGCCGCAACTTGAGGATCACCATAGGAAAAGCTCAGCTCCAAGATATTAGTGGCCGGAATAATCCGGACTTCGACCTGCTCCTCAAGTTCATCAACCGTCAAAGGGAGCTCAGGATATCTCCCCATTAACTTTTGACGTGCTCTATCAAGCACCGCCTGCGAGGCAATAAGTTCAGATTGAGTAGCTAATGGGTCTGAAGTCGAGCCAGGCCCTTCAAGTTTTGTAAGTGCACGTCCTAAATCAGATACAGTTTCCTCTCCTTCCTCTAGCATTATTCGCGCCGACGACTTATAGACAGGTGGAGTGACAAGAAGATATAAGATGGAGCCCAAAATAGTCGCCGAAAAGGTCAGACCCAGAACCACCCTATGTCGTTTTAGTGCAGATATTGCAGTAGCAATGAATGAAGAACTTCTCATAACTTTTACGAAAATAAATTATGGTCTACTGGGATATAGTTGAGCTCAAACTCAAATTGAAATCAAGCATTAACCACATAAATTATAACAACTCAAGCCTATGTCGAATCATGGGATAACTTAATAGATGCGTCCATGCAAAAAGAATCATCTGACATTAGTCAGTTTAGTCAAGGAACATATTGTTCAGAGGAAGATAATCCGCTCGAAAAGTTCAAGGCTTGGCTGTAGGTGCGGAGAGTCTCATTCGTGATCTTTTCCCAGCTATGGTGGACTTTAGCGTACTCTTGAGCCTTCTTAGCCATTAAATTCATCTGGACAGAATTTTCTATAGCCCATCTTAGAGACTTACTAGAATCAGTTAGATTCCCTGCCTTAAATAATAGACCTCGGTTGTCGCCTAATAGTTTCTGATGTGGTTCGATATCGGATGCAACGACAGGAATACCCTCCATCATAGCTTCTAGCATTGAAAGCGGCATACCCTCTAGATTTGATGGTAGGACAAATAAGCCAGAACCCCTAACTATCTCCGCCAAGAATGCACCTTTCATCTCGCCAGTGAAAACAATATTAGGATCATTTTTGGCAACAGAGAAAAGACTCTCTGTGTAGGCATTTGTATCGCTATTACCTCCGACTATCGCTAGCTTCCATCCTTCGGCTTGTATATTCTGAAAGCTCCTGATCAATAGATCGGGGCATTTTTCCGGAACCAAACGCCCCAGGAATAGTACATATTTTTTAGGAGTCAGTCCTAAAGAATGCACATGAGCAAAGCTTTCGTCTGAGTCAACATAATCTGCCGGTGCATTGGGGATATAAACGGTTTCGCGACCGTATTTATCTTTGAAATAATCTTTGAGGTTTTCAGAAACCACAATAATCTGGTCTGCGAATTGGGCAGCAGCTTTTTCACCTGCCCGTATAACGGCACTTGAAAAACGTCCCCACTTATCCCTTTGCCAGTCAATACCATGACAAGTTACTACGACCTTAGTTGAGGCAGATTTTAGCTTAGGTAGCCAGGAAAATATAGAAGGTCCTAAAGCGTGAAAATGAACGATATCATATTTGGAACCGGCAAACATAGTGCTCATTGCAGAGTTCACAAAGGCGTCCATTCTACTGTTATGGAAACTTGGCTGAGAGATGACATTCACGCCTTTATATTCATATTGGCGCCCCAAAGATGAGTCGATGTATGAGGATCGAGCGAAACAGTCTATGACATGTCCCTTTTCAGCCATCTTGGGATATAAAGCAGCGCAGTGATGCTCTATTCCTCCTTGGCGCGGGGGCAGACCTTTAGAACCAATCACGGCGATTTTCATTACTGATCTCCTCTCGATGAAAAAAGTGAAGCGGGTTGAAGTTGAAACTCAAGGCAGACTCTGCTAACTAGAAGCAACCTGGAATGGGTGGTGCTTTTTCTCCCATCGAGACCACATGGAATCGAATATTTCTTGAATAACTACTTCGGCTTTATATGGGGCAGCAGATCTTAAACATGCGGACGGAGGAAACTTCTCTGGGTATTTGAGCACTTGCTTGAGGGCATTCGCTACACTGATGGGAGTTTGCTCTTGAGAGACTACTCCGCTATCGACATGGAGCAAGTTTTTAACTTGCTCACAATGGGTAGTCACTATGGGAACACCACTGGCAAGAGATTCCAAGACTACAAGGGGTAAGCCTTCATACACGCTGGTTAGAGCAAATACATCAACTATCTGCTGGAGCTGCGCTAGGGAAGGCCTGGGTAGGGCACCCAAAAGGGTGATCTGGTGGCAGAGATTAAGAGCCTTAATCTCTGTTTTAATTGCACCTTCTAGCTCACCTGCTCCTACTAGCAGAAGGTGAACGTTTGGATCGGATAGCGCTGCGATGGAACGAATAAGAAGCAACGGATTTTTCTGAGGATGTAGCCGCCCAGCAAATAGTACTAGCTTAATTTCTGAACTTAAGCCTAAACTCGATGTTAACTTCAATTTTTGATGAGCTTTTTCTGAAGGAGATAGCGGATAAAACAATTCATCGTCTATGGCATTTTTTACGCTTTCTATTCGCTGAGCGAGAGCAGGATATTTTGATTGATAAAATTGAGTTGTCTTGGCGTTGCATGATAACACTTGATTAAACTGACTCAATAGGGAACGTTCGAGGGCAAAATATGCAGCTGGAAACTTTTGCCAGAGAATAGCATCCCCCCCTCTGCCTTTGCCCAGAACCTGCTCCTGTATATCGTTATGGACAAATAAAGTCTTGTCACCAGCCCATCCAAGAGTGCTAAGGGTTGGCTCAAGACGATGGAAGTGCATGAAGTCTGAAGATAACTGGCGGCCAAACATTGCTGCTGTGTACTTAATCGAAGTGGGAATGAGCTTTCGGACATTGTCGTCTAAGCATTTGAACAGCGGGAAGAAATCAATTTCTCGTTCAAAGATTTCAGCTCTTTGCCAACGTCCAACAGACCATTCTGAAGAACCTGCAGTCCCTACAAGACGCAGATGGAAGTGCTTCGGTGAATATTTAATAAAAGCATCAATTACAGACTGAATGCCGCCGATAGTGCTATGCCAAGGGTCATATTGATAGAAGATAGTCAGGACAGGCTTACGCATGAATTCCATTCTTAGTGATTATATTCACCTGATTTGGAGCTTTTTTGGAGTGTACCCCGAGGGCAATCACCTTAGTTGCCTACGAGATCATGACTAGTTTCAAGGCTATTGATTCAGGCTCCTTAACATGAACTTTGCAGTCAGATGTAGACTATATGAAGGCGATTTATGTCTTCCTTTACTTCAGTCGAGTTCTAATGTCTCTTCTATCGTGGAGAAAACCAATGGTTGGTCGACCGCCTTTATTGAAAGTTTATTGAAGCAGTATGTGTATTCAAGGAAACGAGAAGTCGTTTCATGATCATGGACGGAGCGGTCAGCGAGCTTAGATGACATTAGGGACAAGAAAGCTGCGGAGGGTACAAAATGGAAATTTCTTATGCCAATTCTCTATAAAGCTGCACAGAATAAGGCTTCAAGGATAAAGTCATAGCCTGACAACGAGGTAACGGTTTCGGCGCTTAGACTCTCAATGCGATGCCAAAGCTACTCACGCAGGTGCTTCAAGCTCTGAAAACATCTCCCCTTTAAGGGTGACTTCACATGCTGCCAGAAGTGCTCTGCTGGGTTGAGTTCTGGACTATAGGCTGGCTGAAAGACAGGAATAATATTCTCAGTGCTTTAGCTCGATGGGCCTTTGCCTGGTCCATCTACATCACGGCAGTTTCATCTCCCAGTGCGTCAGAGAGGCCCTCTAAAAAGTCTTGAAAATGCTCACTGTTCAAGTGCGGGTATTCCCGGCATAACTGCTACCCTGAGAGCGGTTCGACGACACTGTACACCCAGAAGCTCTCCAACACATACTGCGCCTTGGCTATCGGCTTAACGCCACGGGAGGTGATGAGCCAACCCGTTTGACTCATCAAGCCGACCCGCATCTCATCCTGGCACAAGTACCTCAAGGGTTGGCCCTTGCCAAAGCACTCCTCGAATAGCTTCATGGCTGGAGCAATGCTTTTTTATATGTCTCAATCGCGTGGGGGGCTGCTTAACGTTCTGCGGTCGCGCTCGCTTGAGCTTGGCTCCTAAGCGGTAGCGCACGGTCTTATGGACAGTTTTGTAGGGGATAAGCTCTCCGCTTTGCTCCTCTAGCCACTGCTGCACGGCCCTATAGCTAACAAAGCCCTCTGGGGAGGCGAGGCGAGTCTTGAGCTGCTCAAGCAGTTCGCCTTCGATACGACACGGTTTGCCGGGGGCGCTGCGCTCTTCGAGCAACCCTGCAAGCCCACTTTTTCGAGGTAAGGTCAGAGCGTGGTTGAACCGCTACGTGATCGCATTGCCGAACTCGAAGCCCAGCTGGCCAAGGCTACTGGAACTGCAAATCACTAAGGAGAACATCATGGCTATTCCCGGCTGGCAAAAGGCAGAATCCCCCTTTCACCCAGGCGAACGGGCCATTCAGGAAAAGCTGGGGGGGCGCGAAAAGATGGATGCTTTTGGACGGCGAGTGATTCGAGAGTTTTTGCCAGAGCAGCACCAGCAGTTTTATGTTCAGCTATCCTACTTTCTAGTTGGCACCGTGGATAGTGAAGGAAATCCTTGGGCTTCCATTCTGGTTGGAGAACCAGGATTTATTTCGACGCCCAGCAAGCGCACCCTCCAGATCGCCGCATCGCCTCTATTTGGCGATCCCCTTACAGATACCCTGAAAGTTGGCAGCGATATTGGCTTCCTCGGCGTTGAGCTGCACACCCGTCGCCGCAACCGGGTGAATGGGGTTGTGACGGCAGTCGACTCCGGCGGTTTCGAGGTGTAGGTGGGCCAAACCTTCGGCAACTGCCTGAAATACATCCAGGCCCGCCAGTTCGACCTTGAAGCCTTTGACCCAGCCGAGGCAAAACCCCTTCAAACTCTGACCACCCTGGGAGAGAGCGATCGCGCCATGGTTACCGCTGCCTACACCTTCTTTATCGCCACCGCTTACCTGAATGACGCTGCCGGAGCGGCTAAAGGGGTGGATGTTTCGCATCGAGGAGGCAACCCTGGCTTTGTGCGCGTCGATGGCGACACCCTTACGGTTCCAGACTTCACTGGCAACTGCCATTTCAATACCTTCGGCAACATTGAAGTCAATCCTCGCGCCGGACTGCTGTTCATCGACTTTGAGCAGGGCAACCTGCTCTATCTCACCGGACGCGCCGAGGTGATTTGGGATGGCGACCCCGCAGTGGCTGCCTATGCTGGCGCGGAACGATTGTTCAAATTCCATGTCGAGCAGGGCATTCGCGTAGAAGGTAGCCTACCCTTAACCTGGTCTACTCCGGAATACTCCCGCTTTCTGGAAGCCACAGGTCCTTGGTAGACAGACCACTGATGCACATTCATCAACCCCTGAACAATTACCAATCTGGTCGGTTCCAGCCATTCGCCCCCCAGCGAAAACGGGGCAACGATTTTAGTCAAGCTGCGACAAATAGACCCCGACGACCAAACCCAGGTAACCATCGGCACGAACCAAGCAGAATGGTTTCCCGGTTTAGTCCCAGGTTTACAGGTAATGCCCCTACACGCCTTCGGGACAGAGCAGGTGGCGCTAGTGAAATAGGCGCCCTGCACCCACTTTCAGCAGCATCGCCACTGGGGCGGCGAGGAAATCTTTGTGTTTCAGGGACCTTTGCTGATGAATACGGGGTGTATCTCCAAGGCACCTGGCTGTGAAATCCCCCTGGCAGCATACACACCCCCTTTAGCGAAGAAGGCTGTGTTATCTACATCAAAACCGGGCATTTGTCGAACAGTGATGGGACTAGATGAGCCCTATACTGCCGTCAATGCAGGCGCTGCTTAAGCCAATACAGCATTTGTCCTCTTCGCCGCTGTGCTCCCTTCAGTTGCGAGAGTAGGTCGCCGTCTCACCCTGTCTCTTATACACATCT
>PYEQ01000100.1 GCA_003017785.1 filamentous cyanobacterium CCP5
GTCTAGGGGACCGGGGTAGAGAAATTGTTCCGGCCCATAGGCTAGAGCGTCGAGATCCTGGGGGGGAATGCGGCGGCGATCGACCAAGACCCGCAACGCGGCTTTGAGGGTATCGGGAGAGTGGGGGCGCTGCATAAACCGCAGCACCGTGAGGATTTCGGTGGGCACCTGGGTCTGGCGATCGCGCTCCCCCACGTCGTAGAGCCGCACCCCCAGGCGGCTGAGGTCAACCCCGATGGCCTCTGGCTGGTTCAGCAGGCGGCTGACAAAACGTCCCTGACGGCCATCTCGCACCAGCACCGCAAAGCTAAAGTCGGGCTGATCCGGGTAGATCTGGGCAACCCGCTGGGCGATCAGCCGCACCGTATCGGTGATGGTTTCAGGGCTGTAGAGTTCGAGCCCTTCCCCCTCGGCAGATGGGTTGGCTCCCGGTTGGGGATCGTCAGCGGGAACGGGGTGAATCGCCTGGGGCCGAAAAGGGAGCTGATCTCCGGCAAGCTTGGCCTGGTTGACCCAGGTCAACAGAAAATTGGCCGCCGCCATAATTTCCGGGCTGCTGCGCCCCGCCTGATCGAGGGTGATCAGCCGGTTTTGCTGGCGGCAGCGATCGCAGAATCGATTGAAAAATACCGGATCGGCGGGGGTAAAAGTGGAGTTAATCGCCTGGTTGGGATCGCCAACGCGAATCAGGTTCAAATCTCCCCCATCGGGATCAACAGCGAGGACCTCCAATAGCCGGGTTTGCAGGGGGGAAGAATCCTGAGCCTCATCTTCAAACACCGCAAACATTCGCCGCTGCCAGAATTCCCGGGTGGTTGGATCTTCGAGTACCCGCAGGGCCGCCAGAATCATGTCGTCATAGTCGATGCAGCCCCTCTGCTGGAGCAAGCCCTGGTAGTTGCGGTAGAGGCCAGCGGCAATTTCTAGGACGTTGTAGTCTTCGATGCCCGCCAGCCGCCGCACCTGGTTCTCAGCCATCTGATCTAGGGCCTCTGGAGAAATACCAGAACTTTTAGCTTCCCGCACCGCCGTGTGGGCGATCGCAGGGAGAATTTCTGTCCGCAGCACCGACTGCCGCCGCAGCCGTTCGGTTTCTTCCCCATCGAAACTGCGCCCCTCAATGAGCTGCCGATAGGGGCCAGGATTGGCCACGATCCACTGTTCAACGCTGGTGCGAATCAGTCGGTTACTGAGCAGGGGGGACACCAGGGTGAGGGTCTCGAGGCTTAGGTTTGAAAGTTCTGGGTTGCGGGTGGCAATGGTTAGGGCAATGCCGTGGAGGGTCTGGACCGAAAAACTATTCAGGGGCAGGGAGAGCTGTCTGAGATGGGCACGCACCTTGATCTTGAGGTTGGCTGCCGCTGATCGGGTAAAGGTTACCAGCAGCAGCTGTCGATTAGCGTGGAGCTGATGGCGGGCAATGGCGATCGCCGCTGCTGCTGCCATGCCGGTCGACTTACCAGCTCCCGGCACCGCTGAAACTGCCAAAACGCCCCTTTCCCAGTCGGCCATTTGCTGCTGGCCAGACCGTAAGCGGTCCCGAATTGTTTCTAAAATCGCCGCTCTATCTGCGGCAATCTCCGCCGAACTGGTAGCCATGGTTTGCCCTAATTTCACCGCCCATCATAGCCATAGCCTTTGGACACGCCGAAAATAGTCGTGATCCATTTGCCTTCTTTATTACCTTTTTAAGCCCTTAGACAGAGCCCCGGTTAGCCTAAGGACTGGTAAATTACAAACCTGTACTCGTATTCAGTCCAGACCAAACCCTATAGTTTCCTTTTAGAAGCATCTTTTTTCAAAAGAATACGATTCCGCTACTGGCCTTGAGGGCAGGCTGATTTCACGGACAATTCCTGGAGATTTCTGCAAATCAGCGTCAGATAGCCCAATCTGTAGTGACCCTCACTTTTCCGGTCAGACTATTTAGATATGTTAATGATAGATTTTAGGCTGCTTCAGCAGGTTTTTGGGCCTAAATGACCAGCTTCACCCTACCCAGCTCGGCCCAGACAGAGTTTTTTCCGCTTCAGTTCAGTGTAGGTTTCAGATGTCCATTGAATCGGGCATAGGTTTCGGCAATAGTCCCACAGGAGAAATCGCATTGTGGTTGCCTTTTCTAGTCAGCTATCGGCCCCAGACAGGGGAAATCAAGATCTTTCTTGGTGGATAAAAGTTACCACCTATCAGCCAGCTTGCACATACTTTTTTGGCCCTTTTGAAAGTCGTAATGAGGCCATTTGGCATCAGCCTGGCTTTCTCGAAGATCTCCAAGCAGAACAACCCATGGGGCTAATGGTTGATTTTTTTCGGGGTGAACCCGAAGCATTAACCATCGTAGATACAGCGCCGTCCTAACCGACCTAGCCCAAGCCCAGACGGGGTGCGATGGGCAGGGGGATGTTCACCATGTCTTGATGAAGCCCTGGCAGGCTAACGGGGAAAATCATTGGGATATCCAGATTGCTTGCCTCCTCCAGGGAAATACCAGCCGCCGGATAGTTGCCGGGCCTGTAACGATCCTGTAACGTTAAGGCGAAAAATGACTGCTTAGATTGCCTCCACTGAATTCTCCAGACGGAGTGCAAGCTCAACTTCCGGTAGAGGCAAACCATGTCCCCTGGTCCCCGTCCCGATTCGGATGCAGCTCCTTCCCGCCGTCGCTCCTGGCTGATCAAGGTCGGTGCTGGGGTCGCTGGCGTAGTCGTTGTCGGCGCTGTCGCCGGGGCGTTGGTTGCCAAACCCCTGATCAATCGGCGGATAATGCCGCTGGTGGAAGAACAGGTGGAAGATAGAATTGGTCGCCCCATCGCTCTGGGGAACGTGGAAGGGCTGTCCCTGGGGGGAATCGTGATTGGCCCCACGGAGCTGCCGCCCACTGCCGACGACGCCAGTTTCGCGACGGTTGAGACGATGGAAATTGGGGTGGACTGGGTGGCCCTGGCCTTAGATCGCACCCTGAAGCCCACCATTACCCTGATTGACCCGGAACTGACCCTAGTGGAGGAAGAGGAAGCAGGGCAATGGCTAGACCTGGTGCTACCGGAACGGCCTGAAGAAGAAGGACCAATTTCCACGGAAATTCAGGCAATTACTATTCGCAATGCCACCCTCAATGCCCGCACGGAGGGAGCTTACGAAGCGGCGGTGACGGAGCGATCGCCCCTGCTAGTCGAAGACATTGACTTCGAAGCCAGCGTCCACGACGCCGATGCCGAGCGGTTTGACTTTGAACTCAGCGGCGACATTGGCAACGGCGATTTTCGCCTGATGGGGGAAGGGCAGCTGGCCGATCGCGACATCAAAGCGATGGTCATGGCCCATCAGCTGCCGGTGCAAAGCCTGAATTTAGTGCTGCCCGAAACCTTGGGCATCGCCTCAGGAAGTCTTAGCAGCCAGCTCGACCTAGAGGTCAATCTCCAGGAAACGCCCGAAAGTCTAGAGGATTTGGACAATCTCCAGGCAGTGGCCCAGGGGGTCGTGCAGTTTGAAAACGGTGAATTCGTTGCCGCTCAGCTGCCAGAGTCCATATCGGACATCAATAGCACCCTCAGGTTCCAGGGGCGGCGGGTAACCCTGGAAAACACCGGAGTAGCCCTGGGAGACATTGCGCTAACAGCGGCAGGGACCGTGGACCTGGATGAAGGGTACGCCCTCGAGGCAGCTATTTCTCGCATCACCCTAGAGAACATTGAAGCGTTGGCGGAGGTTGAGCTGCCGGTGACAGCCGCAGGAGCCTTCGAATTCGATAGTCAGGTCACAGGCGAACTCACCGATCCCCGCATCATCGGAGCGATTCGCAATCTCAACTCAGTTCGGGTTGACCAGCTAGATATCGAAACCATCCGCGCTAACTTTGCGTTGACTCAGAACGCTTTTACCCTGGAGCAGTTGCGGGTGATTCCGGCGACCGGGGGCTACCTCACCGCCCAGGGCCAGGTGGGCCTAGCAGACCTGACCAACCCGGCAGTGAATTTGACCCTTGAAACCGATTTGCCGGGGGATGAGCTGGCCGCCCTATATGACGTGACCCTGCCGAATGGAGCGGCGATCGGCTCGGTGGTTGCCAGCGGGCAGGTGGATGGCACCCTGGACAATCTGCAGGGACAAGTCCAGTGGCAGCTGGCGGAGTCTACCTATCCCGGCAGCGGCACTATCACCTTAAATGGCACTACTCTCGTTCTGAACAACACCGAATTTCAGGTGGAGTCAGGCACCCTTACCGCTACAGCCCAGGCTAACCTAGATGTCGGTTCCTGGCAGGCCAACGTAACCACCCGTCAGCTCCCGCTAAATCGCTTCACCGATCAGGCCCAGGGATTGCTCAGGGCTGACATTCAAGCAGCGGGGAACCTCAATAATCTAGACCCAGCGGCGATTCAACTGGGGGGAACGGCGACAGTTAGCGATGGCAATCTGCGCCTAGTCAATGGTCAGGAGCTGCTGCGCCCCGGCAACTGGCAGACGGCCTTTCAATGGATTGGCGACGGAGTGCGGGTGGATCGGTTCACGGCCCCTGGCCTGCGTGCCGATGGCTTCATTGCCGCTTCGCTGACGCCGACCCCAGCCATTGGGGCGATTGATCTCAACGTCAATCTAGACGAATACGACCTAGCGCCCCTGGTAGCCCTAGCTCCGGAACAGGTACAGGAGCAGCTGGCCGTAGCCGGACTGGTCAGCTTCGACGGTCAGGTGCGCGGCACCCTGGAGAATCCAGAACTGATGGGCGAGGCCCAGGTGGATCGGCTGGGGATAAACGATTTGCAGTTTGCCGAGGTGCTAACCGGCCCCGTCCGCTATGGCCTCTCCAGCGGTGGCCGGATCGCTCTCACGGGAAACAATTCCCGGATTTCTGCCCGTCTCCCGGCAGATACAGTGTTCCCCAGCGAATTTGTGGTACGAAACGAGGACTTTCGGATCGAGGGAGAAATCATCGATCGCCAGCTCGTCGCAACAGTAGAAGACTTTTCTCTAGGCAGCTTGGGGGTAAATCCAGCGGCGATCGCCAGTCTTGACGCTAATCTGGGCCTGGTCACGGGCACCGTCAATGGCGATCTTACCGCCGACCTCAGTGATCTCAGCCAGATTGAGGCGACGGGCAGCCTGGCCATTGAGTCCCTGGCCTTAGGAGAACTCACCGCTAGAGTGCTCAATGCTGAGTTCAGCTACGCCGACGGCACCGCCACCCTGGCCACCGGGGAACTGCGGCTCGGGGAAAGCCGCTACCTGCTCAATGGTCAGGTAGATCTGTCGGATTTTGCCTTTGAAGCTAATCTTGATATCGCACCGGGTCGAGCCCAGGACCTAGTGACCGTACTTGAATGGGCGGACCGGGTCGGCATCGGACGCACCGTTGAAACTAACTATCCCCAAGGCACCGCTGCTGAGGTGCAACCAGCCTCGGTGGGGCTGCCAGAAGCATCGCTACTGGCCCAAATCGAGACCTTTGCCGCGTTCATGAATCGCCAGCGCCTTGAGGCGGAAACGGGAACAGCTCAGCTGCCGCCGCTAGATACCTTGGAGGGGGAATTCACCGGCACTATTCAGGCGCAGGGCACTGGCTTATCCGCCGATGCCATCACTGCCGAGGTAAAACTCTCTGGTTCTGGCTGGACCTGGGGACCCTACGCACCCGATAACCAGTTCATTGTCCAGGGGCGCTACGCCGACCAGATACTCACCCTAGAGCCGGTAGCGATTCAGGTGGATGAATCGACGATTTCCCTGGTGGGCCAGGGCAGCCCAGATAACCTGGACGGCCAGCTAACGGTGAACCAGGTGCCGGTGGAGGTGGCCCAGGCATTTGTCGATCTGCCGGTGGCGGTAGATGGCAACCTGTCTTTGGTGGCCAAGCTGGGGGGCAGCTTAGCCAACCCGCTGGTGGAAGGGGAAGCAATGGTAAGCGATCCCAGCTTTAACCAACAGGCGTTAGAAACAGTGGCCCTGGATTTCGAGTACCGCAACGCTCATCTACGCTTCGATGGGAGGGCGGCGGCGGACAACCAGCGCCAACTTACCCTGGTGGGGGACATTCCCTATGCCCTGCCGATCATGACCCTGCAGCCGGAGACCGATCAAATCGACGTGCGGGTGGCGATCGCCGATTCCCACCTAGAACTGATCAACTGGGTCACTGACGATCAGGTGCGCTGGGAGGGGGGCAGCGGCAAGGTGCTGGTCGTAGCCAGAGGTACCCTGGAGGATCCAGAAATTGTGGGCAATGCCACCTTTCGCGACGGGGTCTTGGCCGTCGAAGGCCTGTCTCAACCCCTCACCAATATCAACGGCAAAGCCCTGTTCGACCTAGATCAGGTGCAGGTGGAGCAGATCAGCGCTGACTACGGAGAGGGCAAAATTCTGGTAGACGGGGGCCTGCCCCTTCAGAACCCCCAGCCGGAATCTGAGGCAGGGCTCATGGTCGCCCTCGACCAGGTGCCCGTGGACTATGACGGACTACTGCAGGCCACCTTCGACGGACAGGTGCGGATCACTGGGGCAGCCTTGAATCCGGTAGTAGGAGGGGCCATGCGGGTTGGCGAAGGCATCGTGCGCCCGAATCAGCTACTGCGGGAATTTAGCTCATTGCCGAATCCCTCCGAGATCGCAGAAGAACCTGCAGGCAATTCCTACCGAGAGGCATTCTTAGGAGAAGAGGCCACCATCGACGCCATTGAAACTGCTCAAACCCCCAGCTTGCTGAGCAAAGTTCAGCTCGACCAGTTCACGGTGGTCCTCAGCGATCGCCTGCAAATTGCCGGACAGCCCTTCTACAACATCACCGCTTCTGGCGATATCACCGTCAACGGCACCCTGGCGGATCTGCGCCCTGACGGGGTGATTGCCCTAGAAACTGGCTGGATCAACCTTTTCTCCCAGCAGTTTCGACTTTCTGGCAGCGCCCCCAACACGGTCGCCTTTAGCCCTGAACGGGGTCTGGAGCCATTCTTTGACCTGCGACTAAAAACGCGGGTGCAAGATACCAACATCACCCGTGTACCCGAGTCTGCTAACGGCTTTGCCAGCGCCGAAGTGACCGACAATACTGACCTGGCGGCGATCGGCCAGGTGGAGTATCTAGAGGTGGATGCGGTGGCCTACGGCCCTCTCAGTGAAGTCGAAGACAGCCTTGCCCTGACGAGCGATCCACCCCGCGATCAGAGCGAGCTACTAGCCTTGATGGGCAGTGGCTTGGCCGGGGGAATAACGGGAGCAAGCGTTACTTCGCTGACTGGATTCATCGGTAGTGGAACCCTGGCCACCATTGGCAACGACATCGCCAGTGCGGTGGGCCTGCGATCGTTTTCCGTTTTCCCCACCACCGACACCGCCACGGACTCTTCCGCAGGCATCGGCATCGGCGTAGAGGCATCCTTCGACATTGGCCGCAGCATCGGGGTGAACCTGCTGGAGGTTTTAAACAACGGCAATCCGCCCCAAGTAGGCCTGGAATACCGATTGAGCCGGGAACTACGCCTGCGGGGTTCGACCAACCTGTCGGGGGACAACGAAGTCCGGCTGGAATATCGCACCCGGTTTTAGACATATAGCAGTCAACAGGTTGGTTAAGACAATTCTCAAACTTGACGCTCAAACGTTTGAACGTTCTCAACCGCTTAAAATGTCCCAACCTACTCCTTGAGCGCAGTAGTTCTTGCTCAAGCTGATGGACTCGACGTTCCAACTTCTCGATGTAATCGGCGTCCATGCGAGCAGCTTGCCGTCGCACAGACGGAAATTGTGGGTGGGAAGGAATGTCTTCTTAGCTTGCTACAGTCAAGAATTATTCAATTTTGGCAGGATTAAACCTAAATTTTGACTGCCGTTCCCGAGACAATAATGCCCCCGATCGCCGGAATCTCAACGGTCAGTCGGCTAGGGCGGCCCATCGCCTCCCCCTGGCGAATGTTGAGGGTTGTCGGCGCACTGACTAGCCCTGCATCTCGCAGGTAGCCCCCCAATGCCGCTGCCGCTGCCCCGGTCGCCGGATCTTCGACAACCCCCCCAACGGGAAAGGGATTACGGGCATGGAACAGATGCCAATCCTCCCGGTGAACCAGCTGCAGGGTGGTCAGACCGGCCTGGAGCATCACCTCCTTGAGAGCTTCAAAATCGTATTTAAGCCGGTTCAGGCGATCCAGACTCGACACTGCCAGCACTAGATGCCAGGCCCCTCCATAGGCCCTGACAGGGGAAATAGCTGCATCCAGATCACCTCGACTCCAGTGGAGAGCCGCCAGGGCAGAATCCACCAGTGCCGAATCCGCCGGTTCATAGGATGGCTCCACCGAAGTCAGAGCCGCCTCCAGCTGATCACCACGACGGTAGACGTTCACAGGCACCTCACCAACGGTCGTTGCCAGCCGATAGGTGCCTTCACCGCTGAGTTCACCGAGAACAACGCCGGTAGCGATGGTAGCGTGGCCGCAAAAGGATACCTCCGCCTGGGGACTGTAGTAGCGAATCAGGCGATCGCTTCCCTGGGGCGGGGCCACAAAAGCAGTCTCAGAATAGCCCACCTCAGCCGCAATACGCTGCATGGTTGCCGCGTCGGGCAGGGCCTCACCCACCCAGACTCCAGCCGGGTTTCCCCCCTGGGGATCGGTGGTAAACGCAGCCAAGCGATGGAGCATGCCAGATTCCATAGGTAGTTAAAAGGTTGGTCTAAAACAGTTGAGCCAGGAACTGCCAGTCAGGAGGTTACCGATGCCGGATGGCGAAGATTTTGCAAGGTTTCTAAAAACGCATAGGTAGCCGGCGTGTGCAGAGCATTTTGCAGGATGGCCACGCCGATGACCCGCTTCAGGGATTCCGGCAGAGGAAACACCTGTAAATCTGCCGGAATTGGCTCAGCGGCCAGCTTAGGCAGAATCGTCGCCCCCAACCCCTGCACTACCAGATTGATAATGGTGGCGTCCGTTTCTACCTCATAGGCCACGGACAGATCTTGGCCAAAGGATCTCATATGGCGCGCCACATTGCGCGTCATCAGGTTGCTGTCCGGCGGCATAATCAGCGGCAACCGCTTTAAATCGGCCCAGGAAAGGTGGTCGTTGGCGACCCGGAAGCTGCCCGGAAAAATGGCCACAAACTCATCCTGCATCAGCTCCCAGGTTTTGAGATTGGCACTCGTGGGCAGAAAGGTAAACCCCACGTCTGCTCGACCTTCATGCAAAGCCGCTTCTACCGGATAAAAGTCGTCGTGCTCCGCTAGGCTAACAGCCACCGCCGGATAGCGCTCATGAAACTGGGCAATTACCCTAGGCAGCAAATGGGTGGAAATGCTGCGAAAGGCGGCGATGCGCACCTGACCACCTTCCAGTCCTTTAGCCAGCTCCGCCTCTTTGACGATCGCCTCTGACCGCTGGCCAATTACTTGGGCATGGCTGACAATCCGCTGGCCCACCGGGGTTAGCTGCGCTCCATGACGCCCCCGGGACAGCAGCACCACGCCCAAGTGCTCTTCCAGGGTAGCGATCGCGTGGCTCACCGCCGACTGGGACATCTCTAGTTCCAGTGCCGCTTCGCTGAAGCTGCCGTGTTCCGCCACCGCCACCAGAATTCGAAGTTGGGACAGCTTCATCTGATTTTGAGAAGTGTCTTTCTTAGCCATACCGAAGCAGATGCCCAGCGCAACGAAAAACTATCACCAATAACATCGAACCTGCTCATACAAAAGGTGAATATCACTTTTTGTAACTTCTGATACGGAAAACTATTCTAAAACCATAGACGCAAAAGGAATTAACCCCATGAAATCTCCCCTCTTCTGGTACGAAGCCCGATCCCCACGTTGAAGCCGCCCGTCAATCCTCTCCGCTTTATTGGGTTGAAACTGCTTGGAGGCTGGGCCCTACCGCTGATGTTGGCGAAGAGCTGTCTCTTATACACATCTGACGCTGCCGACGATACGCCTTGTGTAGCCCTCCTTCGGTCAGGTTGCCCGCCAAGGCTGGAACCGCCTCAAGGGTATCTTAAGTGCCTCTTCAGAACCCCAAATCTGGCAGAGCAGCAATGGTCATGGGGCGATCGCCACTGAAGACAACCAAACCCTGTGGAACGCCTACGACCCCGTCACCGGCCGCTCCATCCACAATGCTTCTGAATCCGATGTCAAGGCATGGTTAGAAGCACGATACTACCAAACTTCGGTTAGCCACTAGGATTCGATCGGCAAAACCCGTTGCTCGCTCATCCGGTAAAGCCAGTGACTATCTTCAACATAAGCCCTGAGATGACTTATCTAAAAGCATCTCAGGGCTTACGGGTTTATAACGCAGTAGAGAAACCGGCGACGAGTAGGCATGACTTTCTGGAGACCCGTTCTTAAAACAACCGAGGTGACTATGCCTATTCCCATGGATGAGGCTAACAAACAGCTCTGCCTCAAGCAAGACCGGGGCTGACATCGTCGTTTCAGCCAATGCCTGCGCTGCGTCAGCGAACTACAATCCTCCCTCTAAAGATAGAAAGCCTGGTGAATTTTCTCTGCCATGATGATTTAGGTATTTCACCAGGTCAATGCCCCATGATCAAAGCCTATGCCGCCCATGAACCCGGAGGTAGACTGGAGCCCTTCGAGTACGATCCCGGCGAACTCCTGCCCGACCAAGTAGAAATCGAAGTGGACTACTGTGGCATCTGCCACAGCGACCTAAGCATGCTCGACAACGACTGGGGCATGACCCAATATCCTTTCGTGCCCGGTCATGAGGTAGCCGGTAAGGTAGCCGCCGTAGGCGATCAGGTGAAAGGGTTGAAAATCGGCCAGCGGGTCGGTTTGGGCTGGATCTCTCGAACCTGCATGCACTGCGAATGGTGCCTCTCCGGCAATCACAACCTTTGTCCCGAGGATGAAGGCACCATCGTCGGTCGCCACGGCGGG
>PYEQ01000101.1 GCA_003017785.1 filamentous cyanobacterium CCP5
GAGATAGCCGCTGAGCTGGTTGGCCCCTGAGCTGACTAGCCCCATCCGGAGAGCCTTAGCCTCCTTCACCGGCACCTTCTAAACGGCTCCTGCCAACCGCCGCTAGGCCGAGTTCGCCGCCAGCCAAGCCAGCTTCCCCACCCACGCAGCTAGCCTCACCACTGGCTAACCCAGTTCAGCCGCTCACTAAACCAGTTCAACCAGCCGTGAACCGAGTTCAACTGGCCACCAAACTAGTTCAACCAATTGTGAAGCCAGTTCAACCAGCCATAGAACTGGTTCAGCCGCTCATCAAGCCAGCTTCGCCACTCATGGAGCCGGTTCAACCAGCCACGAAACTCAGTTAGCCAGCCACAAAACTCAGTTAGCCAGTCAAGAAGCCAATTCAACCAGCTACGCCGTCAGTTCAACCGCTCACGCAACGAGAATGGCTAATTCTCGACAGCCCTACAAGTCCCCAGGAAGGATATGGAAGAGTCCGACGTTAACTGCCTTTGCCAGCACAGCATGCAGCTCTCCGTTAACCGTGAAATTGGATAAACGCGGCGTTACGATCGCAGTCACAGACCGTCAGCCAGAGTACTCGTTTCAAACTTCCAACCCATGACTTCCCAGACTTTGCAGCTATCCCATCACTTTTACAACCTCTTTCAAGCTCTCCCTGAAGAAGCCAAGCAAGGCTTTCTTGAAGCGCTGATCGCTAACAATCGCGAAGAGATTGAGGATCTGTTGTTTTACCAGGACTGTAAAGCCGCCAGAGAAGAGGGATTTTTATCCGATGAGGAAGCACAGACCTTCCTGACTAGCCTGCCGCAATGAAGTATAAGATTACGAAATTGCTGTGTCCCCTTCTCCCCTGTCTCCTTCGGAGAGGCTCCGCCAACGACTATGCTCAGGGGACATTTCCCTTCGACTACGCTCAGGGGACACTACCCTTCGACTACGCTCAGGGGACGCTACCCTTCGACTACGCTCAGGGGACGCTACCCTTCGACTACGCTCAGGGGACGCTGGCTGAGTAAGAAGACGCTGACTGAGCAAGAGACGCTGACTGAGCAAGAGACGGGGACGCTGGCTGAGTAAGAGGACGCGCTGACTGAGCAAGAGACGCTGACTGAGCAAGAGACGTTGACTGAGCAAGAGACGCTGGCTGAGCGTAGTCGAAGCCAGGACAGATATACCAAAAAATAAAGCTGGCCTCGCCAAAGACGAAGCCAGCCCGTAAAAGTTTTAACTTAATAGCGGTTTAACTTGCCGAAGCAGGCGCAGCCGCCTGTGCCTTGCTCCGACTGCCCTGCTGGGCAAAGCGGCGACCCATCTCATCAATCAGGTCATCCATTCCCGCCACGCTGCCGTTCGCCTTGGCATAGCGATATACCTCCAGCGCCGCTCGATAGGCTTCGTCCCCCGCTGCCACCGCCGTATCATCGATCAGCTCCCGCAGGCGAGTCAGGGCCAGCAGCATCGGCTGTAGCGCCTCAAACAGCTCAAAGTCCCGCCGCATTTCCTCAATGTCAAACGATCGCGGCAAAAAGTCCGGGGTCTGGGTGGCGATCTCCAGGGCCTTGCGGGTGAAGGCCAGGTTGCGGTCCCCCAACTTGGTCATGGAGCGGCGCTCCTCCGGCCCCAAATCCACCAGAATCGATCCCAGCAGCTGGTCAATTTGAGCAATCAAATCCATCACCTGGGTGCGATCGGTCGTAGCAAAGTCGGCACTCACTCGATTGGCAGGCATCTCGGTACACTCCCGAATGGTTTATCCCAATAAGTTGCCCCCAAACGGCAACCCTGTAACTCCAGGATTCGCTGAACCGAAGCTTGGCCCGACACGGGGGAACGCCCCCAATTGCAGTTTTTGCAGAGGCGATCGCCGGCCCTAGACAGGCAAATTCATTTTGCGCCTTAACCGCGAGCTGCGATGATCCTAAGAGCCCAATCGGGCTCCCTGTTGTCACCCGCTAGCCAGCTCTAGCCCTAACCATGTACGACTGCATCATCATTGGAGCTGGCCCTGCCGGACTCGCTACCGCCTATGGCCTAGCCCAGCGGGGGCGATCGGTACTGGTGCTCGAGAAATCCCCGTGGCCTCGCTATAAACCCTGCAGCGGCGCGGTTTCCCCCAGCATCGCCGCCTACTTTGACATTGACTTTGCCCCCGCCATCAACCGCAAGCTGCGGCGGGTTCGCTACACCTGGAAGCTAGGAGATCCCATCGAGGCGGAGCTAGACACCCAGGAGCCGATCTGGATCGTGGATCGGGCCGTGTTTGACCAATTTTTAGCGGAGCAGGCCCAGAGCCAGGGGGCGCAAATCAAGACCGCCACGGCGGTGACCGGCATCGAGTTCCAGGGAGATTCCTGGCAGGTGAATACCCAGGTGGGCAGCTTCACGGCCCAGTACCTCGTTGCCGCCGATGGAGCCAGCGGTAGGGCCGCTGGCTGGCTGGGACTGCCCCAGCCGGAAACCCGCACCGCCGCCGTGTTAGAAATTGCCACCGTCGACCCTGTCGCTGCCGACTGTGCCGTGTGGTTTGACTTCGGCTCAATTAAAAACGGCTGCCTCTGGTGCTTTCCCAAACAGCAGGGCTATTCCATCGGCGCAGCGACCTTTCGCGGCAAGAATATCCAGGACTTCGAAAAACCCCTGGCCCAGTTCGCCAAGTCCCTTGGGGTAGCCTACGACCCGGCCCAGGTATTCACCCATCCGATTCGGATTTGGGACGGCAACCAGCCCCTGCACCGCGATCGCGCCCTGGTGGTCGGCGAAGCGGCGGCGATCGTCGACCCGATCTCCGCCGAAGGCATTCGCCCCGGCATGATCAGCGGGGTGCAGGCGGCGGCGGCGATCCATGCCGCCCTGGATGGGCAAACAGAGGCCCTGGAGGGCTACACCCAGACTATCCATGCCACCTGGGGCGACGACATGCAGTGGGCCCAGCGAATCGCCAGCCTGTTTTATCGGGTGCCGGGAATTGGCTATCGGGTGGGGATTAAGCGTCCCTCCATGACCACCCGCATGGGCCAGCTGCTCACCGGCGAAATTCGCTACGCCGATGTCGCCAATCGGGTGATGAAGCGTCTGAGCGGCGGACTGCTGAAGGGATAGATGGACTGGTAATCCGCTGGGTCTTCACCCAGTCAGCTACTCCAGGGAGGTGCGGGCCTCTAGCACCTGCTCGATCGCATCGGGTAAGTTAGCCAGCAAATCATAGCCCGTGGCCAATTCGATCCGGTCGATGGAGGTTTGATAGTCCCGCCAGTCGGGCTTCAGGGCGTCCTGGTTGGGGACGTCGATCGCAATGATCTGACTGGTGGCGCTGACCCCATCTATCCCGGCATCGGGGCGATCCAGTACCACCACCACCTTCCATAGCCGGGAGGGCACGGTCACCTGGGATTTGCCCAGGTTGCCCTGGCTGCCATAGGTCCCGGCAATCACATAGACATCCCGATTTCCCAGCTTCACCAGTTCTCGGGTGTATTCTTCCAGTTCTCGCCAGACGCCGCGATTATTCTCTGGCGCCTGGGGAATGATGTTGGTCATTAAAAAAGTAGCGGAGTTGTCCTGGATGGTGCGGGTGCGATCAGCGGAGGGCACCAGATGGCCCCGATCGTAGCCGCTGTCGCGAAAATCATTCGCCGTCACCTGATAAAACCCGGCGGGCAGGCTGCCATCCTGACGAAAATCATCCTGGCGATCGCTGGGCCCTATCCAGCCGCTATCCAGGTGCCAGCTCACCCAGTTGGCCAGCCGGCGATCGCGGCTATAGGCCAGGGCGTACTGCTGGCGCTCAATTAAATAGTTATTGGGATTGGTGCCGCTGTTGCTGGGATTGCCCAAAATTAGATGGGGGCTGGAGGAAAGGACCGTCGGCGGGTCTAATGGGGGTGCGGCGGCGGGCAGCTGTTCGCAGGCTCTACCGTTGCGATCGCTATCGAGATTGTGAGGGTCTCCCCATTCGGCCTCAAGCACCTGCTGGGCCAACGGCTGCTCGATAAAGTCACCGCAGTCGCAGTCATCATCAACGCAGGGGGGCAGCAGGGCCGTCGAGGGCAGCAGACCGCATCCGGCTAGGGTTAGCCCGCCCAAAAGCCCAAACCATCCCAGTCCTTGTCCCCGCCGCTTCCCCAGCCACTGTGTCATCTGCCCAGCTCCTCGATTTCGTTCCAGCATGCCCATGGACCGCCCCTTAGATCCATCTCCTTAAACAGTCCTTTACCGGTTCACAACCACCGCCCAGTCTGCCCCCTGCAATCGGTATAGGGATAGATGTTGAGCGGAGTTGCCGTGTTATAAACTGCTAAAGTTACTGCCTTTGAAGCAATAGTTTATTAGTTCTTATGTTCAACCAAGTCATTTCCAAACTGCAAGCATGGCTGCCCGCCCCTGCGGCCCATGCTCACTGCGATGGCCCCTGTGGCGTTTATGATCCGTCTTCGGCTCGCATCGCCGCTGAAGCCGTGGTCAACATGACCAAGAAGCTGATGGATCTAGAAGTACCAGCTCCGGGTGATAAGGCGGCTCAGATCGCCTACAACAACACCTTTTCTCGGTACGTGGCGATTAAAGAAGAGCAGGCTCAGATCGCCAAGGACGAGCTGCTGATTCTGTGGACTGACTACTTCAAGCCCCAGCACCTGGATCAGTATCCCGATCTCCACGACACCTTCTGGAAAGCCGCTAAGCTTTGCTCTGCCTGCAAGGTAGAAGTTAATCCCCAGCATACTCAAGAGCTGATGGAAGCGATCCAGAAAATTCACAACATGTTCTGGGCCACCAAGAGCCGTGATATCTCCTGGTACACCGCCAGCTAGATCTCAGGCAACCGGTTAATTGGGCGAAGGTGCGGCTCTGGCTGCACCTTCGTTTTTTGAATTTGGTTTCCCTCCTTGGGGCAGTTCCCCTTGGAGGCGTCATCAAATACGTCGAAGCATTCTGAGGACAGGTTGCGAATGCCAGCTCCAGACCCGATGGCAGCCTTTCGACCCCACTACCTGCGCCACAGCCACATCAATGACTGGCTGTTGTGGCTGCTGCGCCGCCAGCGACGGTTTCGAGTAGTAGGTGAATCTATGCTGCCCCTGCTGCCTCCCGAGACAGAGGTGTTAATTCGCCCGGGAATTTACAGGCGACAGTTTCCCTGTGCTGGCGATCTGGTGGTGGCCGAACATCCCCAGCGGCCTGGATTTCACCTGCTGAAGTGGGTCGTGTTTGTCGAGGCCGATGGCAGCTGCTACGTGCAGGGGTTAAATCTGTCCCAGAGCACCGACAGCCGTCAGTTTGGCCTAGTGCCCCGAGACGGGCTGATCGGACGGGTGGTGTGCCGGTTTCCCTAGGGCAGTCGCCGCTTGCACCAGGGTCAGGGCCGCCAGGGGGGCCGTCACTGCCCGCAGCACCATGGGCCCCAAGGAAACCGGCTGGAAGCCAACGGCGATCGCCGCCGCGATTTCTGCATTCGTCCAGCCCCCCTCGGGGCCTACGGCGATCACCACCTGCTCTGGGGGTGGTGTTAAGCAATGAATCAGATGGGGCCTATTCCCCCGGGCTGTGCAGAGATAGCGATGCCCCTTCTCTGGGGAAATCTCCAGTTCCTTTAAGAACTGGGGCCAGGGCAACGGAGACCGTATATCAGGCACTACCAGCTGCTCCGACTGTTCGCTGGCCTCGGTGGCAATTCGCCGCCACCGCTCCAGGCGGTTAGGGCTGGGCTTCAGCAGGGTGCGATCGCTGATCACCGGCTGAATCGAACTCACCCCCAGCTCCGTCCCCTGCCGCACCACCTCATCAAACCCGTTTCCCTTGGGCAGCGCCGCCGCCAGCACAATCTCTGGCTGAGTCGCCAGATTTGGCGGGATTGCCTCGATAATCGCGGCGTTGCCGGGTTCTGAGGCCAGCACGGCTATCCACTGGGCGCCCTGTCCATCTAAAGCAATGAAGCGATCGCCCTCTCGCAGGCGCAACACCCGCTGCAAATAGTGCTGCTGGGCCGGCGTCAGAACAACTCGCCCGCCCTGGTGCTGCTCCGATGCAATGACAAGGCGCTGCCAGTCCACGCCTACCTCCCCTGAATCATCTCGCCAAACTATAGCGTCTGCCGCTCAGCCTGGGCACTCTACCCGCCCTGCTCCAGAGAAGCTAACCCCGACGGGTGCCCGCTCGATTATCGCCAGATTATCGCCCATAAAATAACTCCCAGCCTCGAAAGGCCGGGAGCGCGTTTTTATAGAGGATTCGGTTTAGTTCGTTCGCTAGGGGCTCTTAGCTAAGCCCAGGTTCAATATAGGGGCACCATTGTTAAGAAAGAACAAATTAAATGTGAAGGTTAGATAAAACAATGTAGACAAATATACAAAAACCTGTACTGGTGAGATTGGGGTCGTCCTCTGAATCCCTTGTCAGCGGGCTGCTGAGGAGATTTTTAAAAGCTTAAGAATTTCCCAAAAATTACCTCGGCATTTTTCCGTAAACGGATTGCGTTAAAACTGCCCTGAGGCTAAGGCGATTTTGCTAAAGTTCTTAGGGTTTGGCTGCTTCAAGCCTCCAGTGATTTAACCTGGAAACCCATTAGGCGGCTTTTTGTCGGTCTGCTTTTATATAGAACATGCTGCTAGAAGAGGCTCCGTGACCAACCACCCGCGGCGAGCGCAGATAGTCCAGGACTTCGACCCCAGCGGCGTCGGAGTAGAAAACGGCAATCTGTATGGCCTGCCCTTTGACTACGACACCGCCGAGATTGTGGTGTTTGGTGTCCCCTGGGAAGCCACCGTCTCCTACCACGAAGGCACCTGTCGGGGTCCCTACCGAGTGCTGGAGGCGTCTCCCCAGCTCGACCTCTACGACTTAGACAACCCCGATGGCTGGCAGCAGGGCATCTACATGCCGCCCATCCCCGAGTGGATTTTGGCGAAGAATCGGGAAGTGCGATCGCAGGCTGCCCAGATCATCGCCGCCACCGAAAAAGGTATCGACATTGCCAGCGATCCGGCCCTCACTGCCGCCCTCTCCACCGTCAACGCCGCCAGTGAAGCAGTAAACCAGTGGGTCTATGGGCAGGCTAAGGGAGCGATCGTCGCCGGTAAGCGCGTTGGCATCATCGGCGGCGACCACAGCGTTCCCCTCGGCTCTTTGAAGGCGTTAGCAGAACACCACCCCGACTTCGGCATCCTCCACATCGACGCCCACGCGGATTTGCGAAAAGCCTACCAGGGCTTCCAGTACTCCCACGCCTCCATCATGTACAACGTCCTGGCCCTGCCCCAGGTCAGTCGACTGGTGCAGGTAGGCATCCGAGATATCTGCCACGCCGAAGTGGACCTGATTCACCAGTCCCAGGGCCGCATTTTGACCTACTACGACAGCCACCTGAAAGAAAAAACCTATAGCGGCATCCCCTGGCGGGGCACCTGCCAGCATATCGCTAGCCAGCTACCCGAAAAAGTCTACGTCAGCTTTGACGTAGATGGCCTCGACCCTAAACTTTGCCCCAGTACCGGCACCCCAGTTCCGGGTGGATTAGAGCTGGAAGAGGTGTATTGTTTGCTTCGGGAGGTGGTGCGATCGGGCCGCCAGATCATCGGCTTTGATTTATGTGAAGTCGGCGATGGCGAGTGGGATGGCAACGTAGGAGCACGGGCGGTACACAAGCTATGTTGTCTGGCGGTTTCAGGAGAATGTCTATTTTGAATGGGACTGGATGGTTACAGCTAAATTTTGTAAGCGTCCCTAATTTATCCTTAATAAACTTAATAAACTTAAGGAAAACCTACCGCGCAGCTTGCTCCACCGGAAAGATAAATTCGCTGCCGGTGAGGATACCTTTGCAAACAGTATCTAGCCCTTGATGCTGTTTGGGCAAGAGAGCTTTTAGGCTATCAATAGAAAGCTTGAAATTGGCTCGCTCTGCTTGATCTTGGCCAAAGAAGTTCAAAGGGATCATTCTTCGGAAGAAGAAGTGGTAAGCGTATTTACGGGCACGCTGTATCGTGGCAGTGTCTAAACCCGTAGCCAAGGGGAGTTCGTCAAGGGCTTGAAAGTAGTCTTCTATAGATTTAGCGTCTCGGGTAATCCCTTTATTTCGAATCCAGGCCTCTCCCGCCACGATGACTGGAATACCTATGCTGGTGAGTTCTATCCCGGTCTTGGTACCGTAAATCAGGACGGCGTTACAGGGTTGCATGGTGGCATAGGTGCTAACTGGACTCTCAGGTGGAATTACAAACACATTGGGCGGCAGGGTAGGAAAAACCTTCTGAACTTCTGCAACAATTGGTTGGCGAGAAACTAAAGTACCTCGAATTTCGGCTGGATGCACTCGAATTAATAGCTGGAGGTCAGGTCGCTTGGCAAAGTAATCGATTGTTTTTAGCACCCAGTCCAACATATTTGGAAAAGCATTGGCAGGATAATGTAGTTGGGCATCCCACATTACGTTAGTCAACAAGCCAATACAGGGTTTAGTGAAATCGATGCCGACCTCGCTGGCAATTTTAGTTAAATCTATCTGGGGGTTTTCATGAAACCATATCCAGTCCTGGGTTCCATGCCAGCGGCTTTTTAGGTATTCCATTAGATGATTTTCTGTCGCGGTATTCCAGGAAATGTTTTCCCAATGCTTGACAGGTTCATTCATTAGAGTGTGGTGGTAAGTATCGCCGTGGCTAAAAATAAAGCACTGCTTGCGATAGGCTGGGTTCCAATTGACAACTCTTACCCCCTGAGATCGCGCTACTTCACCGATTAGTCCCTGGGGAACGTAAATCCCATGGTGAAAAACGGCTGCTTCAAAGTTCACAGCCTGAAAGAGCCGCTGTACGGCCCGTGTCGTCAGTAAAGCGGCCTTAAAGTAGCGACGGAGCACGGCGATGGCGGCCTGACCTGAAGGTAATGAGGCACGAGCGAAGAAACGTAGTGTCCCTGCAAGGGTATGCTCCCCAACGGTAACCCCTTCCCAGGTAAACTGTCTGATTTCTTCTACGCTGAGTTGGGCTGATAGCTCATTGATAGTTTCTTGATCGTTATCTGTGAGCCATTGGCTGTAACGATGGTTGACAAAGCCCAGGGTTTCGTAGGTTCGTTGTGCCGGGGTAAAACAATATTGGCAAAGATCCCGCCGAGGGCCATGTTGCACAAACCGCTCCAGATCTCGATAGTAGGTCGCATCACAGTCCAGGCAGGCAGGCAGCAGGGCATCGCAAAGCAGAGTATGGACTCGTGCTCCACGCAGGGTCAGGGCAGCGCCCAGTAAACCTTCTACCGACATGCCCGGCCAGAATGCTCCCACACTGGTTGCCAGGAGGATGTTAGAACCACTCTGGCTGGCTTGCAACGCCCTTTCCCAAAGGTCGCGATCTGCCATTAACAGGGATTGCCAGTCGGGCGTATTGGCCTTGATCAACTGACGACGTTTGAGCAACTTACCCAGACGATGGGTAGGACCATACTGCTTGAGGAAGGCTTTAATCATGTAAGTTTCGGCATTGTCTCAGAACCTTTGGCTCATTCATTTAACCATCTCGAGACAAACGACAGCGCGGGCAGCGGCGGCATAGTCTGGATCGTGACCACCATGCTCATACCAGTCAAAATAGGTGGCATTTTGGCAGGCTTCTGATGTCGCAGTTTGCCAGCCTTCTAACTGGTACTGAAAATAATGAGCTTCCCACTGAGCTGGCACAAATGCGTCAATGACCCGGTTTACCATTGTTTGATCGAATATCTGCAGCCAGCCATGATTCTTATAAGAGCCGAAAGGCACGCTTAAATACAGCCGTCCGCCTGGTTTGAGGATACGCTGAAGTTCCTTGATGGCAATTAAATAGGTGTCGGGGTAGGTTTCTGGCTGGAAAATGTCCTGAGTGTACAAACGAGTGTTGTCTAGTCCAACATGTTCCAACGTAGAAAGACACACCACCCAGTCAAAGTAGCGATCGCGGTAGCAGGCGCTTCGTAGATCCTCATATACGTAGGAAATTCCTCGCTGCCAAAAGCAGGCTTTCTCAGGGGCCAGAGTTGAAATAAAAAGGCGCTTATTCTGCAGTCCTGGCTGATTCAGCAGCCATTCAAAGTTCAACACTGATCCCGCATCTAAAATTTTTCCAGCATTTACGGGCAGGCGTGACAATAACCAGGGATATTCAATGACTCGCTCATCCAACCGGAGGCCGTAGCCCGAAGGCAGTCGATCTACTCCAAAAAGATTTTCTTGGAGGATTTGTTCTATCACCTGCTGCTTGTAGGCGGTATAACCTCGACTAAATGGTTTTTGCCCCCTCAGCCGATAGATGAATGAGCCTAACTTGGTTTTGATCGAGGTCATTGCGCAGGTAGCCCCACTTTTTCAAAAAAGGCCACCGGGGAGGGCAATTGCTCAATCAACCACCAGGGAGTGTGAACCTGCAGCTGTGAAACAGAATAGCTGCCGGTTGCTACGGCAATGGTTCGGGCTTGAATCGCCTGACCACAGTGAATATCGTGGGGAGTGTCACCGATCACGTACACTTTTTCAGGCTGGATTTCTCCAACTAATGTTTTGGCCAAGGCTAAGCCTTGATGGGCAATGGCAGGACGATTTTCTGCCTCATCCGAAAATGCCACCTGATCGAAATAACTGGCTAGCCCGTAGTGGTGCAGTTTGGCCTGGGCTCCGGCTTGGATGTTGCCGGTGAGGAGTAAAGAGAGGATATTCGGCTGCGATCGCAACGCCTCCAGAATCTGTAGCACCCCTGGCATGACTTGCCCCTGACGACGTGGCAAGCTACTCGGAAGGAGTTCGCCGTAGCGAGTCAGCAAATGCTTCACTTTCTCAGGAGTAGGGGTAACTTTGTGAAGACTGAGAATCTCTCGGG
>PYEQ01000102.1 GCA_003017785.1 filamentous cyanobacterium CCP5
CCCGACAGTCACATTCGCTGGATCGATCTGGCTCCCACGACCCTGGAAGTCGCCGTGCGGGTGGAGCCTGAACTGGCCCAGCTGGGCCTCTCCGCCGTGGAGGTGGAGCTGAGCTGGAGCAGCCAGATCCCGTCTGATCCCGCGATTGATCGCACTCTCCTACTCAACGATGATTCCTTTGAAGAACGCTTCACTCTCACCCACCGCCCTGCTCAGCCGATCGCCTACCGGGTCAGATCCCTGCCTGATCCGGAGCGAACCCAGGCTTCCAGCCAGACCACCGACTGGCTAGAGGCGGCGGGAGGTTCAATTCAGATCTCGGCCCGACGGCTGTTTCCCCCTCGCCAGATCACCGTCATCGCCAACGCTATCGACTTTGACTGGCTCGACCACGGGGAGCTGGTGTTTAGCGCCCCCAACGAGCTAGATCACTCCCTGCGCTTGGATGCACAAACCCTCAGTGCTGACCTGTTTCTGCCCGCTGCTGGAGATCTCCCGGTACAGGTTAGCTGCCGCTGGCAGGGACGCCCCGGCGAACCCAGTTGGACGGAGCCACCCCGTCCGGTTGAAGATGACCTGTTGATTTTGGACAGTCCGTTTGGGGCCTCAGTGCGGCTACTAGTGGTGCCCCTGCCTCTGCCAGAGGTTGCCACCATCGTGGTGGAGCTAGAAATTGGCAACAGCTTCTTTGTCCATCGGCGTACGGTGAGCTGGGAAGGGAGCGATCGCGCCCCCCAGCGGGTGAGCCTGCGACGGTTGCAAGATACCTCAGCAACCTACCGCTACCGGGTGTTCCTGATGCACCAGAATGGCCGTCTAGAGCAGCCGGCCTGGACTGAGGACGATGCCAGCACCCTGGTGATTGGTGCTACTGAGCCGATGCAGACCTACACCACTGAAGTCGTGCTGCTAGAAGGGGGACCGGTTCAGCGGGGCAGCTTCGCGATCGAGCTGATTCTGGCCTCCGGAGGGCACGAAACCCGCCAGTTCCTTCAGCAGCACCAGGATCAGGCCGAGCTGCTGCTGGTGCTGCCTGCCGCCGCTGCTGCCCCCAGCCTGACAGTGCGGGAATACCTGAATTCCGGCGCGGTGCAGGAGCACACCTGGCCCCAGCCTGATTCTCTGGTCGTGCTACCCGCTCCGGCCCTGGCCAATTCCTGATTCCCCATTCGATTGATTACCCCAGAGGTTTCACCATGCTTTACGACGAACCGGTTCTCTACCACCGCGGCCTGACCCTATTCAAAGACTTCAGCAACGAAGACACCTTCTACTTCCTGCCTCCGGAGGTGCCCAAAATTGCCCGCAGCCCGGAAGACGAAGAGGACTACGCCCTGCGGCTGGTGCTCTATCGCCCTGATCCCAACGCTCCGCCCCCGCCTGGCATGGAAAATGGCGGCGGCTTCCTCAACCTAGACGTGGATCTGCGGGTCAGCGAAGAGCTCCTCGAAGAGGTGCGCCAGGAGGTGCGGCGGCGCTTTGGCGGTCAGGCCAACCTGGTGCCCGTTCCCTTCATGAACGGCTCCGTTGAGCTGGTGCTGCTGGGCACCACCCGGGACGACGAAAACCAGCCCTTCGTGCGCAAAATTGCCGGTTCCACCATTCCCTCCCTCTATGGCACCCAGCGGGCTGCCTTCAGCGTCGTCCTTGATCGCGACGGAGCTGCCCTGATGCGGCAGGTGATTGAAGCGGGGGGAGCCACCATGGCCCTGGCCCTGTATCACCTTACCTACGCCGGCATTGGCCCAGCCTACAACCTGAAAATCACCGTCGACTACCAGCGGGTCTACGAGCACCTTGACCTGCGGCTGCGGGCAGGGGTCTCCGCCAGCGGCGGCAACGCCTCCTTCGTGGGTAAGGCCGGCTTCCATCTGCTGATGGAAGAACTCAAAGAAAACCGCGCCATCCTGGTGGAAGAAGTCGATCCGGTGCCGGGGGAAAATGGCCGCAACCCGGTCAACCAGCAGCAGATCGACGACATCATCCGGAACCTGATGGGCTCCACCTGGTTCAAGCCCACCCTGGCCCAGGGTGGGCAGATGGCCAACATGGCCAGCCAGGGCAGCAGTTCCGGATCCACCGCCAGCGGCTCTAGCGGCAACGGCTCCAATGGCAGCCACTCCAACCAGGGCAGCTCCGGCTCTTCCGGCTCCCAATCTGAACGAGCAAGAGCCACCTGGACGGAAGACAGTCGGACCCCCACCGAAAACTTTCCCTCCCAGCGGGGCATCGAAGCCTTTCAGGCGGCTAGTAGCGGCACCGAGGAAACCCTGGTGATTAGAGGGGACGGGGCCAGCGCCAAGACCGGCAGCGCTGCTGATGCCCTGCAAACGGCCAGACTGGAGGGGAATCGCCTGACGGTAAACGTCCCCGCCGGGGAAACCCGCCATGTGGAAATCACCTGGCCCGCCACCGAGGGTGGAACCAGTGGAGAAAGGCAAGCCGCCCAGTGGAACCAGGAGCCGGGAGAAATCCCTCCAGACCGGGGTGTAGAGGTATTTGAACCCGCCGCCAGCGGCACCCAGGAAACCCTCAGACTGCGTGGCAATGGGGCCACTGCCCGAGTCGGCCCCAGCCGCGACAGCCTTGCCTCCCAGTCAATCAGCGGTAACGCCTTAGCAGTAGATGTGCCCCCCGGAGAAACCCGCCATGTCGAAATCACCTGGCCAGCAACTCAGGGAACAGAAGAGAGTTTTTATCTTTTCTTTGACTACGATCGTCCCCAGGACACCGCTGATGTCAGCAGCTACTCTAGCGGGAACCCTCAACCCGCTGAGGGAACTCAACCAGATAGCGAAGGGGCAAGGTTTCTGACAGAGTCACGGGCAACTTCAACGACGACTCCTCAACGGGGGCCTGCCGAGCTAGCCGCATTCTTAAGCACCCTGGAACCTGGCTCGACTCTGGAGCTTGATGCCCATGCTAGCTATGAGGCTTTGCCTCAAGGAGCTACCGCAGCAGAACGCCAAGCTCAAGTCGCTCACAATCAGAGGTTATCTGAGAGACGCTTGGAAGTGGCCCGAAATTTAATCAGCTCATTCAACGGGCAGTTTCAGATTAATGGGCGAGCCCATGGTCACACCCAGGCTCAAGCCAACCAAATACAACCCCTCCCAGGTCCCACTCCTAGCCCTAATAGTCGCGGGGGGAGACTCCAAGATCGGGTGGTGATTATTAAGGGCCGTCGCCGGAGTCGCCCCTCAACCGTTCTGGAAGGCACTCTGACCCGGCCAGAAACACCGACCACAAATGGTCTGCCCGTAACCATCCTGCGGGGACATCTGCAGCGGGGCGGCGGTTCAGAATCCGGCGAAGATAGCAACTCTACCAAAGTAGAAGCCAGCTTCGAGGTTAACCTGGAGATTATTCAGCGCCAGGAGAAAATTACCGCCACCTACGAGCTCAACACCCGCAAGGCCCGCACCCAGGAGGTGCATCCCCAGGGACAGCTGATTCTCGATGCCGCCAACCCAGCTCAGTACATCCTGGAGGCTGACGGGGCGATCGACTTCTTCCAGTGGCTCGAAATCGCTGCTTCCACCACCGCCCAGTGGGAACAAGAGGGCATCGACTCGATCGCCGTTCAGATTCGCTACGGGCCCGATGGTCGTGGCGGCTTCCGGCGCACGGGCGACCTGATGCTGACTCCCCAGTCCGACACCGACACCTGGAAGGTGGGTGTCCTGCACGAAAACGATGACAGCCGACAGCCAGTGGCCTACTGGTATGAATACCGGGTCACCGTCAACTTCCTGCCGGATGTGGCCCTGGGAGACCAGCGGGGAGCCGTCACCAGCGTTGGGGCTGCCAATGCCGATGCCGACGGCTGGATTCGCACCACCGAGCGCAACCTGGTGATCCATCCCCGGGACGTGACGCCTGCGGTGATCGTCGATCTGGCTGCAGGCATCATGCACTACGACCTAATTGAGCGGGCCCAGGTGGCCCTCCGCTACGGCCCCTACCGCCAAAACCTGATGCTCTCTGCCGCCACCCCCTCCCACCGACTGGTGATTCGCCCCGAACCCGACCTGGAGGACGACCGGCTCCATACCACCGGTACCATCTTCTACAAGGACGGTGCCCAGGTGCCCCTCCCGGAACGGGCCTGGACTCTGCAAGAGCTGATTGTGATCAACGAGCCTCGGGAAAACACCCTGCGAGTGCAGGTGGTGCTGATGGACCCCCAGGACGAATACGAGCGGGTAAACGTGCGCCTGCGCTATGAGCACGAAAACCGCATTGTCGAAACCGACTTCGACCTCACGGACCACGCTCAGTTCCAAGAATGGAGTGTGCGGCTGGAAGATCCTGACCATCGTGACTGGCAGTACCAGGCCACCCTGGTGAAAAAATCTGGCGACATCGATGTGATTGATTGGACAGAGGGTGACCCCAGCGGCCTGCTCACTCTGGGCGTCAAGGCAGTGGACGTGATTCCGGTGCAGGTGATTCTGCTGGTGCCACCCTCTGGCGATTTACTGGCGGTCAAGGTGGAACTGCGCTACGAAGATGAGCGTAACGGCCTGCTATGGGAGCATGCCGAACTTTTCCGCAGCGCCGACGCCTTAGACTTCACCTGGTCGATTCCCATCCAGGATCCGCAGTTGCGGCGCTATCAGTATCGGGTCACTGAGTTTCATCGCACTACGGGGATGAGCCAGGGCGAATGGACTGAGCACTCCGGTACTTCCCTCGAACTGATTCCGGGATTCTGATGATAGAGTCTTTCCTCCTCAAGGCAGCGCTGCTGGCGGGCTATGGTCGCAGTGCTGCCCCCCTGGCTCAAAAGCTGGCAGCGATCGCTCAGCCAGGGGGCGATCGCTCGTGTCTAGATGCCGGTTCCCCAGTGCAGCTAACCGTGGCCGCTCCCGGACCGCCAGAGTTGCGGGTAGGCCTGCGGCTGGCCAACCTTCCCGAGGCCAGCCAGCTTCAGGAATTAATCTCTCCCAGGATCCTGGGCCATCTAACCCCGCTGTTGACGCAACTGCCCAGGAGCAACCATCCCTCTATGGGCACCTGGCTGTTCTGGTCGGAAACCCAGCTGTCTTTCTATATCGACCTGCGCGACCCTAATCCAGCGGATGCCCTGCGGCGATTGCAACCGCTGCTGACTCTCCAGCAGCAGGAGACCCTGCGACAAGTGGCGATTCCCTCTTATCAGGGTCGTCCCTGGGTCGCGCGGATAGATGCCAGCCTATCAGGTATCAGTCGGCTGCACGTGCACTGGCTGATTCACCGCCAGACTTCCGCTCAAGTCGTCGCTGAAACCCTGGCTCCAGGACAATGGCCCAGAGTGGTCAAGCTGCTGGGATATCTGCTAAAACGCCCTACCCATTCTGGACGCTGGGTTGTAGCAACTCCTTTAGACGGCCAGAGTAACTGCGGGCTTTATATTGGCAATTCAGGTTGGGCTCTCGTACCCGAAGATATGCATAAACACCGCCAGATATCCCGCCTATTTAAGCAATTAGGCGGGCCTCAGGATTACGCCGAAGCGTTGTGGAGTCTATGTCGAGGAAATGCTGATCTCAAATGGCGAGTAGGCCGAGCGTGCGAACTGCAGGTTAATGGGGATGAAGCATATGTCCAATTATTTTTTGTGCCCCAACTTCAGCCGACTTAGATTAAAAATCTGGCTGTTTCTGCCAAATAAACATCGTCTAGCCAACCGGGGGGCGCCCCTTTGCTTCTCTACATGGGTTGGCGTAACCCCTGACTCCATAGGGCTAGTACATCACCCGAACCAAGAAGACGTCTATCTAAAAAAGCCAGCTCATAGGTTCGACAAAACCTGCCAAATTTGCCCGGCAACAAAGTCTGGGTCTTCTAGGGGCATTAAGTGCCCTAGCCCCTGTACAGAGACCTGTTGGGCTCCAGGCACCCGGCCAATGACGTCGGTGATCACGGTGTCGTGGGGAATCACCGGATCGTCATGGGAGGCCAGCACCGTGACGGGAACGGTGACTCGATGCATTTGATCGGCGATCGCGTGATTCATGCCCTCCAGCAGCCACCAGCGCCAGGTCCGATCGTCCGGGGCCACGTGGGTGGCGATTGCCAAAGATCGCTGTTCGGCGGTCAAGGATTTGCGGGTGGCGCTATCCAGGGTGGTGGCGGCATTGTCACGGCTGGGGTGGTTTTCCAGCATGCGCTGCTTTTCCTCGGCGGGCATAGGCTCCTGGGTGGGCGGTGAGGGGGCGATCAGGATCACCTGCTGTAGGCCATTTCCCTCGCTGTCTGCGGCTATCTGGAGCGCAATTTTGCCCCCCATGGAATGGCCCACCAGGGTATAGTTCTGCACGTTGAGCGCCGCCAGGGTCCTGGCCACCGCCGCCCCATAGGCCTGAATCGAGGGGTGATCCAGCGCCGGGGCGGTACCAAACCCCGGTAGATCGACGGCAATGCAGCGATGGGTAGTCTGCAGCTGCTCGGCTACCCAGCGCCAGCTTGCCGCCGCGCCGCCGAAATAGTGGAGAAACACGATCGCCTCTCCCTGTCCCCATTCGATCACCGGTAGAGTCGGGCTAAGGGCCATGGCGATTCAGGCCGTTATCGGTTCTGGAGCATCCCACCTAGGGGCCAGGGCGTCGGGAGAAACCAGCCGCTGGTCGCCAGGGATGCTGTGGATAGCCTGCATTTCTGCTTCAGACAGCTCAAAGTCAAAAATGTTGAAGTTTTCGCTGACATGCTGGGGACTGCTAGAGCGGGGAATGGCCACGATGCCCTGTTGAATAATCCAGCGCAGGGTCACCTGGGCGGCGGTTTTGTTGTGGGTTTGAGCCATCCCCAGCAGGGTGTCGTTGCGAAACACCTTGCCCTTGGCGATGGGGCGGTAGGCGGTCACGCTCAGATCCAGCTCATGGGCAGCCTGGATCACCCGGTCCTGCCATAGAAACGGATGGTACTCAATCTGGTTATTGATTAGGGTGCCGGGGCCGCAGATCGCCACGGCCTGCCGCATCAGGTCGATGGTGAAGTTGCTAACTCCAATGTGGCGAGTCTTACCCGCCTGCTGGGCGGCCATCAGGGCTGACAGGGTGTCTTCTAGGGGCACGTTTGGATTCGGCCAGTGCAGCAAGATCAGGTCCAGGTAGTCGGTTCCCAGCTGTTGCAAACTCTGATTCACGGCCTGGGTGAGATCCTGGGGGGCAAAATTATCGGGCCAAATCTTCGTGGTCAAAAACACGTGGGCGCGGGGGAGTCCCGAGGCCAAGATGCCGTGACCGACCTCGGCTTCGTTGCCGTACATTTGGGCAGTGTCGATATGGCGGTAGCCTACCCTCAGAGCGTGTTCTACCATGGCTACGGCGTTGTCGCCAGAAAGCTGATAGGTGCCAAACCCCAGGAGGGGAATGAGGCCGTCTGCTGTTGTGCCCATAGATGACTCCGTTAGATGTCGTGTAGATGGCGTGGTTGTATGGAGGCTGCCCTAGGGCCCATGATATGGCCCTAGGCTGGGCGGCCCCATCCGTCTTTGGGAGAGGAGGGGGAATGTTAGGCTGCATAGAGCAGGGTTTACCCTGATCGTTTCGAGTTAGCCTCTATTTATGAACGACTCTTCCCAACCCAAACGGCGGCCACCCACCATGAGCCGTAAACAATACGACTATCTGATGGCTGAGGCTAAAGCCCCCTACAAAGGTCTGCGCAAGTTTATTTATGGAGCCTTGGGGGCCTCGGGGGCGATCGGGGCCTTTGTCTTTTTGGCCCAAATTGCGGCGGGTCGAGAGCTCAGGGATGCAATTCCTAACTTTATGCTGCAGATCGGCGTGGTTGCCCTGATGGTGTTTCTGTTTCGCCTTGAGGATCGCAATAAAACTAAAGAGTAGCCCGCGTCATCGTCGATCAAACCAGCCAGGGTGGAGGGAGATTTTCTGATGCAACTACTGCTAATTTGGTTCTGTTAGTTGGATTGCGCGATCGATGGGACCAGTGCACCGCTTAAACCCACAACGGGATGTATCCATGCCGTTTCTCCAGATATCATCGTTCTAAGCATCATTGCGACCGGTGAACAGAGCCATCTTGCAGAGAAAAACGTTTCAAACGGCAGCTGATCAAGATGCCTTAAAGCAGGTTCTGGCTTGGTTTGAGGACTTTCAGGCTACCTGTTTGCCCCACGACATCTGGCTGCAGTGCCAGCTTGCTTTGGTGGAGGGAGTGACCAATGCCATTCGCCACGCCCATGAGGGGCTGCCATCGGAAACCCCAGTCGAGATTGAGGTTACGTTAGAAGCCGATCGCATCGACATGCGAATTTGGGATCGCGGCCCGGGCTTTGACATGCTGGGTGCCCTGCACCATAAGATGGCTACCACTAACCAGGATTCTGAAGGCGGGCGAGGACTCCAAATTATCTATCAGGTGGCCGACGATATCAGCTATGAAACCTTGCCGGATCAGCGCAACTGCCTCCACATTTCTAAGCGCTATCAGCTAGGTGCGATCGCATCGGAGGCTGAACATTCCTGAGCCCATTGCGGGCAGATTCGGCGATCGCCCTACTCCTCAGTTGGCCAGCTAGCCTCAATATCCGCCAGCACCTGGTCTAAATCTTCACCGCCGACATAGTCCACGACTCCCGACCAGAAGCTACCGGTGCCTACAGCTCCGGGCATCAGGTCCGAACCATCAAAGCGCACCACCTCGGCATTTTGCAAAATTTCAGCCTGTCGCTGGGTCAGCACATCCGGATAGGCATCCAGGCCCACCTGCCGATGGGGAGAAATATAGCTGCCCAGACCGGCCCAAATTTCATGGGGTTCTGGCGTTGCTAAATACTCCATCAGGGCCCTGGCCGCTGGCGTGTCGTTGAATAGACCAAAGACGATCCCGCTAACCAGCACCGGCGCTGGGCCCTCGTCCATGGCTGGCAGCGGAAACAGGCTGACGGTTTCTGCTGGCACCGCCGATGCGGGAAAGAATTCTTCGATAAAGCTTGCCTGTCGGTGCAGGTAGCAGCCGGGGGGCTGATCGAATAAGGGCCGGGGGGCATCTCCGAAGGGTGTGCTAATAGCGCTGGTGGCCCCGCCATATACATAGTCTGGGCTGCGGGCGATCGCCCCAAACTGCTCAAAGGCCGCCTTAACTTCCGGAGCATTAAACGGGATCTCGTGGGCGACCCAGCGATCGTAGACCTCTGGACCGGCCATCCGCAGCAGGAGTTCTTCGACCCAGTCGGTGCCAACCCAGCCAGTGGCCTTGCCGCTCTCCATGCCCAAGCACCAGGGGGTACCCCCGTCGGCCACAATCTGATCCATCAGAGCCTCTAATCCCTGCCAGTCCGTAGGAACTCCATAGCCGGCGGCCGCGAAGGCGGCCGGGTTGTACCACACCAGGCTTTTCACGTCGGCTCGAATCCAAACGCCGTAGGGATGTCCATCTAGGCTGGTCAGCTCCAGCCAGTAGTCGTCATAGGCAGCCGCTAGCTGATCCATATCCATGAAGCTGTCCAGGGGCACCATCTGCCCCTCGGCGGCAAAGTCAGCCATCAGCCCCGGCTGGGGAAATAGGGCAATATCCGGGGTGTTGTTGGAGTCCACCCGCACCGGGATCAGGGTGGTAAAGGCATCGGTGCCTTCGTAAACCACTTCGATGCCGGTCTTGGCCGTGAAGGGCTCTAGGGCCGCTTCCAGCTTCTCTTCTGCCACCCCGGTGAGGGTGCCGAGAATGGTCACCTGCTCGCCGGAGAGGGGAGCGTCGACGTTAGGCTCCGACTGGGGCTGACAGCCACCGGCCAGCAGGCAGGCGCTGATTAAAATCACCGGGCTAATCTGCCGAGGCCGAAGATTCACGCTAGGTCACTGTGGAAAGTTCTTCTGAGAATAACCCAAATGCTCCCTGGATATTCAGCGCAATCAGCTCGGTTTTGCGGGATACGACCCATTTCACCTGGGACCCATTTCACCAATGATGGTCTATCATGCTCTCCCCGTTCCTAGCCTTTGGCAATACATTCACAGGAAAAAGACAGCAAGGAGCTGCCTTGCTGCCTTTCAAGCTGCTTTCAGCGTGGAATGGCGTGGTGACGCTTTACCCTGCGGCGATCGCCTAGTTGACACCGGCAGGCTCACGGGTTTGTCCGTCACCGGCATAGACGGCTCCAGTGTCTTCGGTAGCCTCGGCATCCACGGCGGTTTTGACCTGAGCAATGCGGAATACCAGTAAACCGAACAGCGGCTTGGCCAAGATGTCTGCGACGGTATAGCCAATCTGCACGCCCACGGTGGCCGTTACGCCAGTGATGCCAATTTCTGGCAGCAGGTAGGCGATCGGGTAAACTCCCCAGGAGGCCAGAATCAAGAACCGCATGCCGTTTAGCAAGGACTTAACCGCATCCGGCTGGCGAGACACCGCCGACTGCAATTCAGTCCACAGCACGAACAGAATGTAGACGAACGGCACGGTGCTGATTGCACCCCAGATGGCGCGAGCCTGGATGGTTTCAGCAATTTCACCAGGGTAGCCGGTGGCAATCATTAGCACCGCCGCGATCGCCAGCTTGGTGAGCAGAGGCCGCGACACCGACTTCGAAAGAGCCAGCACGGCAACCGTTTCAACTAGCAGCAGCGGCACAGTCAGCAGCCAGTCTACATAGCGATAGGCGTCATTAAATGGCTGGCCGGTGGCCACGTACAGTCCGCCTTCGAGGGCATAGCTGGCATCCCAGCTGTTAAAGATGCGGAAATAATGGTAAGTGGCAATGCTAACAAT